>NZ_AP026830.1:608037-912055 GCF_026000775.1 Vulcanisaeta souniana JCM 11219
CCATGGATTCAATTGGGTATTATCAATACGTAATGCTGAGGCTAATGAGAATAGGCAGCGACTGATGAATTAGTTAGTGCTAGAATCTCAAAATCATCATGAATTAAAAATAATTCTAATTCGAAACCTGGTTAATTGACGCATATAAAGACATTGTTGTATAAGCATAATGGAGTATGAATAAGACATTGGTCATTATAATCATGTCAGTTGCGATATTGACAGTAATACTGGTAATGCTCACGCTCATTTACGGTATACCTGCAAAAGCACTAAAACTACTCTTTATTGCCTTATTACCAGAAATAGAACTAACATACACACCCACCACATGTCCCTATTACAATGGTTATTGGTTCACAAATAATTATAATATTGCCATGATATTGAGACCAGGAAACAACTCAGTAAACGTTGGTAAGAACTCGATCATATACATAGGTATTGATTACTCCTCTAAAGATACATACACCTTCATAATAAATAAGCCAAGAGGGATATTAATATTCACGTACTTCCCAGGAATATTCTCACCAATCATAATGCCCAATGCCAGTGGCACTATAAAAATTAAGATCACAAACTCAACCCTATACCTAGCGGTAAATTCAAGCAAACCACTGAAACTTACTTACTCCTATCCACCATACTCATTGGGTAATTACGTAAATATGCACATATATTGCCGTTAGGAAGCCCCAGGGCGTTATCGGTGGGTATGTCTACGTATTCTTCATAGAACGAACATTAAATCGGAATCCGACATTAGGTATATACCTTATGTCGAACTGCACACTTTACGGCGCAAGCAACTGCAATTACCGCAACAATACAGTCTACATATATTTTGATGAAAGCGGTGGTTAAACCATTCGTAACCACGACACCACCAGACCAATGGCAGTGCACTCCAATCACTAGGAGAAATTAACCGCTGGGTAATTATCCTTAAGCCGTTACCTACCCATTAACTCCCTGATCAAGCCCTCAACCATACTAATGGCATAACTAGCCTTCACCTGGTTCGCAACCCCCTATAAAATGCTTCATAATGTGCATATTCATGACCATGTCATTCAATGCATCGCTCTGTATCTTAAGGTAGTTATTGCAGGTTTAGATGTTCATTAATGTCTGTGAGTAATCCTTGTAAAGAATCATTAATTTTCCAATATCTCAATACTTTGGTATCTCCTCTTTATCTCATAATCGATATTAACAAGTAATTCCCATAATCGGTCTAATGCCTCTTCCTTATCTATTAGGCCGGTCCTTCCATAAGCAACAGCCCTAAATGCCTCGTTAATTAAGTCAGCAATTGATCCCATAATCAGGTGCTTACCCAGCCTTGCCATAACCATACCCACCTCTTGCTTAATTATGTTCATTCTTTCTATTCCTTAATAAATCTTTCACCTATAAAACCTACCCTTATTACCCTAGTAAGTCCACACTACTCCAATCCCCATTAAGGGGCTATACCAAACCGAACATCAATTGAACTAAAGTAGCACCCAAAACGGAACAAGCGCAAAGCCTTCATCAGCCCTCCAGGTGTTCATCACCGCCTCTGGTGTCCCGACAGCCATCATCACCCATTAATTAAGTGCGTGGTAGCTTTATAAGGCGTTAGCAATGGTTACCCCGTGGTTAAGGTCTTTGTTGGAACGTCAGGGTGGCTCTACGACTGGAACCAAGACTCAACCTTCGACTGGTACGTAAGGAACTCCGGCCTCAATGCGGTTGAATTGAACGTATCCTTTTATCGATTCCCATTCAGGAACCAGGTGGCTTCCTGGGCCAGGAAGGGCGCTGGACTTAGGTGGGCTGTTAAGGTTCATAGGTACGTAACCCATGTTAAGAGGCTCAGGGAGGATGCCCTGGACACCTGGCGTAGGTTTAGGGACTTGTTTCAGCCGCTTGATCCATACATAGACTTTTACCTATTTCAAATGCCGCCATCCTTCGCCTACAATGATGAGAACATTGAGAGAATTAGTGTGTTTGCTAAGGGGAGTGGGCTCAGCGTTAGGCTGGCCATTGAGTTTCGTCACGAGAGTTGGTTCAATAGTGAGGATGCCATTGACGAATTAAGGCATTTGGGTATAACTGTGGTTTCTATCGATGAGCCTGGCATCACATGGATTGAAAGCACCAATGGCATTGTTTACCTGCGCCTTCATGGTAAGACTGATTGGTATATGCATGATTATGGCGAGGATGAACTTAGGGATTTGGCGGTTAGAGCTTTTTCCCTGAAGCCTAATGCGGTTTATGTTTTCTTTAATAATGACCATTGGATGCTTGAGAACGCCAGAAAAATGCTGACTATATTAAGGGATTTAGTGGAGTGACTTATTTCTTGGTCCTTGACAGTGTTATTAGGCCTATTATCACCAGGGCAATTCCTATCGCCATCATTATGATCATACCTAGGCTCATGGGGCTTACTAAACCAACAATTAGCGGCATCCAGCCACCAATGAGTAGACCCCAGTTGTATGCGACACCGAGGCCGCTTGCCCTGTATTGAACATTGAATTTATCTATCAGTACGTATGGTACGAGCCCCATTGCGAAGTTCTCAATGAATGCTAGCATAACTAGGTTGACGAGGCTTGGTTGTAGTATTAGTGCTATCGGTGCATAGGCCAACGATATTGCCAATGTACCAATTATAAGCCACCTGTAGTTAATGACCAGGGCTAGTGGCCCAGCGAGTAGTACGGCCATGACTGCGGCTATTGTTGAGATGAGCATTACACTGGGTATTATACTCACTGCGCCTATTGCCTTCAGGAAATCCGAGTATATTAGGTATGTGGAATAATAAATTGTTAGTAGGCCTCCCGTGAATAGTATGCTGAGCCCCAATTGGGCACCGCCGTGCTTGAATAGCAGGGTTAGTGGGTTGGTCCTTGGTTTTGACCATATTGGTGACTCAAGGAGCCTGTTCCTAATCACGAATGCAATCACTGCAATAACTGCGCCAGTGCCCATGTAGATCCTCCAACCGTAGGTATTGAAGGACGATGGACCCATGTAGGTGAGGAACAGGATATTGACTATAGTTGCTATGACAACCCCTATCGGGTAACCGCTCTGTACGAATGCCGATGCAATTTCCCTCCTCCACTTGCTCCATTCCATGATCATAGCAGTCCCCGGCCCCCATTCACCGCCTAGGAAGATTCCCTGCAGGAACCTGAGGGTTAATAGGGCTAATGGTGCCATCACCCCTGCGACTGCGTAGGTTGGTAGTAGTGCTATGGCTAGGGCAGACAGGCTGTAACCAAGTACCGTAACCAGAAGCCCGATTCTCCTGCCGAATGCGTCCCCCACGTAGCCCATAGTAATGGAACCCAGGGGCCTACCCACTAGGGTGGCTACTAGGGTTGATAGTCCACCAAGTAGTGAGTATGGCCCTGGGAAGAATAATTCACCTAGTAATGGCATTATTGGTGTGACCAGGAGTGCGTCGTAACCATCCATGATCCATCCAAGGTATGCGCTGATTATGGCCCTGCGCCTAATTACCTCAATACTTCCCTGTTTACTCACATTACTCCGTCGATTAATGCAATTTTAAGTTATTTCCAATATAGCTAATTAAACTGAGAGTGGTGGGTATATTCGTGCGATTATCATTGTTATTATGAGTATTATGAGGATTATTAACCTGACGCTAAATGGCCCAGCCCACAGATTCCTAAGTTCTTTCCACCTACTCCTCACCACGTTCTCATCACCACTTAGTAGTGGTCCAGCCAGTCTTATAGTGCGTGGAATTAGGAGTAGGGTTATCAGGGATGTGTATGGCAAGTAGTGCAGTATTGCTGAGGCTATTATTGCCAGGTACATCAGTGCTATGGTTATGTAGACCACGTACTTCGTGTTTCTAATGCCCACGAGGAGCACGAGTGTTATCTTACCAACTGCCCTGCAGGCATCTATCTCTAGGGCTCCTGAACCAATGAGTATAAGTAGTGTGAATAATCCGTTTGGTATTCCAACAACTAACGGCGCTGGGTTTGTGTATATGCCTGTCTGGACTATGTATGAGCCCCACGTAACGAGGGGCCCCATCGCTATTGCGGCAAGTATCTCCCCATAGCCCCTATAATGAAACTTAAGTGGTGGTATACTATACCCAACGCCAATTACTAGTCCTACTAATGCCAACACAAGTACTAACCACCCAATTAGGGTAAATAGGTAAATGCCGGAGGCAAATGCCACTAGAAGTAGGGCATAACCCACCGTAATCACGCTCCTCGGGCTTAACCTAAGGTCTATTATTGGGTGTGGCCTGTGGGAGAAGCCGCTTGCCCTGTATAGTTTGTCTACACCGCTTAGGTAATCGTAATAATCATGCACCAGGTTAACCCCCGCCTGGGCGAGAAGTAGGGCTGTTAGTGTTATTATGTAAATTATTGGGTTAAACCTATTGTCTAGGTACCAGGCAAGTGCAGTTCCCAGGGTTACTGATGAGAAGGCGCTCGTCAACGTGGTTGGACTAAATGATATCAACCAAGTCTTGATGTTCATTACAGCGCGAAACCTGGGTCTAGGCGTTTTAAGGCTTTCCATGGAGGAAATTAATATTTGCTAAGGCAGACATTGATTGATCGTGGTAATTAAGGACCTTAGGGCTTTCATCAAGGTCTTGGAGGAGAGGAATGAATTAATTAGGATTGATGAACCGCTCAGTGTTGACCTTGAGGTTGCCGCATTATTAAGGGAACTAATGTATAGGGGTGGGCCAGCCGTAATTATTGAAAGAACCAAGGAGGGTACCCTACCAATAGTCGGTAACCTCTTTGGTAAGTGGGACAGAGTTATGCTTTCCATGGAAAATAACGACCCAGAAATAGCAACCTCAAGACTGGCGGATCTATTGAATATAAGGGTTCCCCAGGGTTTAGCGGATGCACTAAAATCCATTAATGAACTAAGGAAGTTTTCGCAATACTTCCCCAAAAACGTGGGTAATGGAGCTGTGAAGGAACAAGAGTGGAGCGCCATTGATTTAACGAAAATTCCGGCCATTAGGCAGTGGGTTCATGAACCTGGTAGGTTCATTACCTTCGGAATAACATTCGTCAAGTACGGCAATTACAGGAACTTCGGCTACTATAGGTTGCAGGTGATTGGTAGGGATAGGTTCGTGATGCATTGGCAGCCCTGGCGTAGGAGCGCAATGTACGGAGAGCTCGGTGATAAGGCCGAGGTAGCAATCGTATTTGGTCCTGACCCCGTGACCATGCTCATGGCTGGCGTGTCAATACCACACCCACTGGATAAGCTCCTGGTTACCGGAGTGCTTAGGGGTGAGGGCGTTGAGTTAGTGAGGGGTTCGACGGTGGATGTTGAGTATCCGGCGAATGCGGAGTTGGTCATTGAGGGTGAGTTAACGGGTGAGTACGTTAGGGAGGGGCCATTTGGTGACCATGTCGGTGTTTACTCAATAGCCAAGGAGTACCCTGTGGTCAAGGTTAAGGCTATTTACTCAAGAAGGAACCCAATAGTACCTGTTACAGTAACCGGAAAGCCTGTACTTGAGGATGGTAATATCATAAGGTTTGGAACCAAGGTAGTAAAGTCACCGCTCAGGTTGTTACTGCCGGAGCTTGTTGACCTGGAAATACCTCCTGAGGGTTTAGGGTTCGTAATCATCGCATCCATTAGGAAGAGGTACCCAGGGCATGCAAGGAGGGTCATGACTACACTATGGGGCCTAGTACCAGTATTAGGTAAGTTAATGATAGTCGTTGATGATGATGTTAATGTGAGAGATTGGGGCCAGGTAATGTACGCAGTAGCCGCTCACGTTAATCCGTCAAGGGACATACTAATAATTGATAATTACCCAGTGGAGGAGCTCGACCCATCAACACCAGTTCCAAACCTGGGCAGTAAGGTTGGCATCGATGCCACCAGGAAACTCCCTGAAGAATATGGCGGTAGAGAGTACCCAATGGATGCTACTGCGCCAAGTGACGTGATTAATAGGGTTAGGAGGATTGTGGACTCAATCTTGGGCAAGTCAAGGAATTGACGATATGTATATTTAGGGCTTAAACCACTAACTGGATAATGAGGACATGTGTAATCGGATTGGGTAGGATGGGTAGGGGCATGGCCGTAAATCTCGTTAATAGGGGTCACGTGGTCTATGGCTATGATGTCAATAAGTCCATATACACGGCCTTAGGTAATGCCGGCGTGAAGACGGTGGACAGCATGGAGCAGTGCGGCGATGTTGATTACGTAGTGCTCGCATTGCCCACGGGCGGGGAGTCCACCCAGGTACTGAGTGAATTAGGTACTAACTCCGTGGTAATAGACACAACAACGATGAGTCTGGCGGAGCTTGAGCAGGTACTCTCCATAGTCCGTAACAGGGGGTTTAGGTACATAACCGCTAGACTTGAGGGCGGACCAAGACAGGCTGAGAGTGGGTCTCTCGTGATGTTTATTGGCGGTGATGAACAACTGTATAGGCAATCAGAGGAATTCCTTAGGCAACTGGGCACTCCGATCTACATTGGTACCCACGAGCAAGCCGCACTACTTAAGTTAATCAGTACGTCAATAATCATAGCCAACACCATGATATTGGCCGAACTATCGCCAATAATGAAGGACGTGGGCCTAGACACAAATACCCTAGTCAAGGCACTAAGCATGAGCGGGGCCGACTCGGCGCAACTAAGGACCAGGCTACCCTGGATACTAAGCGGTAACTACCCAGAGTCCTTCTCAATAGACCTCGCTAAATACGTGGTTGATGAAACAATAAAGCACTCAATGAGCAAGGGCAGGTCGTTACCGATAATGAACATGATCGACAAAATCCTTGAGATAGCCAGGAATGAAGGTAAAGGGAAGGGGGACTTCTCCGAGGCAGCTGAGATCCTAAAGAAGTAAATCTAAAGTGCAAGGACGCATTACGTTGAATCCTTAACCGAAGCGCCACGGCTAATCCTTTTTCAATAAGTTAATTATAGACCGTATTTCACCTTCGGAATTTAATACCTCATTGGCATTGCCGGATTTAGAAATTAAAAGACCCAGGTTATGATAAAAGTCATGCAGGTTAAGCCAGTAATTAAACCTTCTTCCCCTAATCTCTTCAATCATAATCTTCCTAATATGAACCATTAAACCTCACGCAATCAAAGTAACATTACTATACTATAAATTTAAATCCTAATTCAAACCACGCCGTACTTCACGACTATACCCACTGAACCAATTACGGAAATAATTGTAATGATTATGTTGATGGTGCCGGGGCCGGGATTTGAACCCGGGCCCCCTTGCGGGGACGGACTAGCTGGGTCGTTGGGTCTCCAGGCCCGCGCCTTGGACCTAGCTCGGCCACCCCGGCGATTCAATAGGCCATTATCTGTGATTTAAAGTTTTGCCCATTTTTGGGTATTTTCAAGCAGTGTCATTGTTATTATTTCCAGCTTAACTTCCTGGTTGTCGTATTTTTATTATTACCGAAATACACTAGGTCGGTATTTCATATGTCCTTTATTCCTTAAACTTATTGCCTTGGTTTTACATTAGTTTTTGTGATTTTATTTTTCCAGTAATGAATGATTTTCTTATTTTTATTATTGTATATTGGGGATTGATTTATCCAAAGGTCTTTACGAGCTTTGATAGGTAGTCCCAGTATTCGTCGATTTCCTTCTCGATTTCCTTAATATTCTCTTCAGTTAAATGGGCGAACCTACCCTGTCTCTTTAGGTACTCGGTTATTGGTTTTCTCTTTGATTTGTCAAAGTGGGTATTGCTTGGTGGGTTGAACCTTATCATGCCGTGGTCCCACTCGTATAGTGGGAAGTAACCTGTCTCTGTGGCTAGTCTGGCTATTTCCACAGTCATTTCCTCTGGGTAGCGCCAGCCTGGTGGGCATGGTGCCAGTACGTGTATGAATGCCGGGCCCTCATCAAGGTAGTCAAGGGCTGTCTTTACCTTGTTGGCTAGGTCTATTGGGTAGGCTAGGTTTGCTGTTGCTGCATATGGTATGTGATGCCCAATGACGATGCTCATTATATCCTTCTTCCTCTGGACTTTACCCTTTAACTTACTGCCCACTGGGGATGTTGTTGTCCAGGCAAAGTGCGGTGTTCCTCCGCTTCTCTGTATTCCTGTGTTCATGTAGGCCTCATTATCATAAAGCACATAGAGCACGCCATGACCACGCTCAAGCATACCACTGAGAGCCTGCAAACCAATATCATAAGTACCACCATCACCGGCAATGGCTATGACCTTGGCCTTGGCGTCTAACATACCCTTCCTCCTAAGTACCTTTAGTGCGGATTCCGCGCCTGAGGCGGCTGCGGCTGCATTTTCAAAGGCCACATGTAGGTAGGGCACGCTCCATGCAGTATATGGGTATGATGTCGAGGTTACCTCTATACAACCTGTGGCGTTAACAATAATCACATCGGAACCAGCGGCCTTAAGGATCCACCTAATCGCAATTGATGGTCCACAACCAGCACAGGTTAATTGCCCGGGCCCGAAATACTCGTCCACAGGCAAGTCCTTTATTGTCCTGAAGTACACCTTCATGCTTCACCACCTCTCAATCCTATGAATATTGTCTTCCTTGGATATTCACCAGTCTTGGCATACTCATCAAGCTTTTTATAAAGATTATAGAAGTCGTCAGACAACATTGTTCTTTGAGATATGCCGTGCACTACGGAGATTACTGGCTTATTAATGCCCTTATTGTAAAGTGCTGAAACTACGTCGTTAAATACAGGGCCCTCATACGTGTTACCCGGAGACAAAGCTCTGTCAACAACAGCTACCACCTTGGAGTACTTAATGGCGCTCACAACCTCGTCCGTGGGGAATGGCCTAAATAGCCTTAGTCTCAAAACGCCAGCCCTTAGTCCCCTCTCTCTGGCTCTTCTGGCTGCTTCCTTGGCATTACCGCTTGATGCTCCACCATAGGTTATTAATACGTAGTCTGCATCGTCAAGCATGTACTTCTCTACAATGTCATAGTTAGTCCCAAAGGCCTTATTGAACTCGTTATGAGTCTCCTTAATAACGTTCTTCGATTCCTTGAGCGCATTAATCGCTTGATACTTAATTTCATAATACCAATCAGGGCTTGCAATAACTCCAATAGTCATTGGTTTCCTTGGGTCAAGCCTAGGCCTATTTAGGTTCCTGGGTGTGAATTTCCTAACGTACTCCTCGTGGTATAGTTCCACTGGTTCTGTGGTGTGGCTCATTAGGAATCCGTCGTATGAGACCATGACTGGTAGTAGGACTCTGTTGTCCTCTGCGATCCTGTATGCCATGATTATTGAATCATAAACCTCCTGGGCACTGGAGGCAATCATAATAACCCAACCAGAATCCCTGGCGCTCATTATGTCCTGGTAATCACCATGAATACTTATTGGCGCCGATAGTGCCCTGCCGGGGGCTGCCATGACTATTGGAAGCCTAAGACCAGAGGCAATATAGAGTACTTCATGCATGAACTCAAGACCCTGGGCAGACGTTGCTGTGAACACCCTAGCACCAGTCGCCGCTGCACCAACAACTGCAGATAATGCACTGTGCTCAGACTCCACCGGTATATACTCAGCGTCTATTTCACCGTTGGCCACAAACTCCGCCAATTTCTCTATTATAGTTGTTTGTGGCGTTATTGGGTATGCTGCAATCACATCAACATCAACAGTTTTAACAGCATAGGCAGCAGCATAATTAGATGTTAAGCCAACGCGTTCCTTAACAACCTCCTCCCTAGTGCTCAAGGCCTTAGCGACTGCCATTATCCAGTCACCTCTGGCACCATCTTTATTGCCTTGACTGGGCATTCATGGGCGCATATTCCGCAGCCCTTGCAGTGATCATAATCAATCTCATAAGTCAAGTCATACCTCTTACCGGCCTTCGTTGCATAGGGCTTCTTCAATTCAAGTATTGCCGGTTCAGGGCAGTACATCCAGCATATTCTGCACCTAATACACGCATCCTGGTCAATAACGGGTCTCTCAGTCCTCCAAGAACCAGTGAGGTTCCTGCGCGCATTGCCTGGTTCAACAACGGTACCTCCAATTGGCAAGTCTTTCCAGGTTAATTGCTTCATCATAGCACGATCACCTCAGCCACTTTATAAGCCTCTTCCAGTGCCTCTATGTTTGACTTGCCGAGCCTCTTACCGAATGTCTCTAGGACTAGGCCCTTAACTGTATCCACATCAACTAGGTCAAGTACCTTAAGCAGTGCACCAAGCATTGTGGTATTTACTATTGGTTTGCCCAGGTGCTTCGTGGATATCTCATAGGCATTGACATAAACCACCTTACCACTGAACTTACCCACGGATTGCCTGGCATCGTCAATACTCAGTGCATTGATCACTATGTAGCTCTTGGTTATCGCAGGTATGTTAAAAACGCTCAATAATCTGGTATCAAAAACAACGGAGATATCAGGTTTTTCAATGGGTTCCCTGGCAAGCACCGGTTCCCTGGATAGCCTAACGTAGGCCCTAACTGGCGCGCCCCTACGCTCTGCGCCATACTCAGGAAAGGCGCTTGCGAATAAACCACGCCTAATTGCTGCCTGGGCAATTATTTGTGCAGCTGTTACAGCACCCTGACCTCCCCTGCCGAAGAATGTTATTTCTACCGTTGAATCACCCATTCTCGATCAATGTCTCGTTATAGAGCTCTTTTATAAACCCTTTATTCTATATTCCCATAAATAAGGCATTGAGAATAATTGCTTAAAAACAGGATTTGCCCCCTGCATGCACCCACGCCATTGATGCGTGGGGCCCAGCGGCCCGGTTTTGGCCGGGTCGTTGGGTTCGTACCAATGGCGTGAATGCAAGGCAGGTATGGGCTCTAATTTGATTCTTAGTTATTTCATTAAAATAGGTTTTTGTAAAGTAGTACCTGAGTATTACTTATCCTTTAATGGGCTTTCTGTGTGGTTTTAATTATAAATATTAATAAGGGTGTGTTTTAACGGTGTAGTCGCATCATGAGTCAAGTAATATGCACTACAGTTGATGAGGATTTATCATTCAATCTCTTTTCCAGGGCCAGGTACCTTATTTTGGTTAGAGACGGTGTGATTATTCACAGGGAGATTAACCCTGCATTGAGTTCAGTCAGTAAGAGACCTATGGTTGCAAGTAGGTGCGTGGAACTTGGTGCTGATGTGGTTATTGCACCACACGGTTCACTATGCTTTCCATCCTATCAAATATTAAGAAAAGCCGGCGTTGGGATTTATGCCATTAATGTAGGCGAGAGGCTTAATGTTGATCTCACTAGGGCATCCAAGCACGTAGACCTGGGTGAGGTTATTTACTCAAGTTTTCTAGCCGTAAAGGAAAGGATCATGGAGGCGGTTTTCCATGAGCAATGATATTAATTTCTATGTTAGTTCCCAATACACATTATTTGGGATACCAAGGTGCGGTTCTGGGATCCCCATACTCGGTGTGCCAATTGAGGACACTGTTAGTTTTAGGCCTGGTACGAGGTTTGCACCAGGTGTTATTCGTTCCTGGAGTCAGTACTTTGAGTTCACGCCTACAGAGGACTTGGGCATTGACGTGCTTAATAAAGCCTGCGACTTGGGTGACTTAACACTACTCCAGGGTATTGTAAATGTGAACATGGAAAGAATTAGGTCTGTTGTTAAGGAAGTCATTAATAAGTGGGGCAGGGTAATTAGTATTGGCGGTGAGCATACGATGAGCCTCGGCGTCGCTAGGGCGGTAAGCGACTCCCAGGGTTCATACGGCATTTATGTTCATGTTGATGCGCACCTGGATTCAAGGGAGGAGTGGCCCGTGGGTCAGTCTCTATCGCATGCCACGTTCGTAAGGCACATTGTTAATTCAGTCAATCCTCAATTACTGTTATTTCTTGGCCCTAGGGTTTATGATAAGGAGGAAATCTCCTTTGTGAGGGATCTCGATAACTCCATGCTTTTGCTGACAAGGGATATTAAGCTTATGGAAAGTTATGAGCTCAGGAATGTAATAAGGGATTCGCTTGGTAGTTATCCTGGGCCTATTCATTTAAGTATTGATGTTGATGTTCTTGATCCATCAATAATGCCTGGCGTCGGCAATCCAGAGGGCTTTGGGCTTAGTTACGGTGAGCTCTTGAGGGTTATTAGGGCCGTCCTTGATTACGGTGGTTTCAGAGTTAAGGCTGTGGATCTCGTTGAATACTCACCGCCTAATGATCCAGGCTTAATGTCGCTACCTGCAATGGCTAGGTTGATCCTTGATGTACTTAATTATCTATGAAAATTTATTTAAATATGCCCAGCAGTTACCGTGTTGAATGGACATCGAGAAATTTATGGAGTTAATGAGCGAGAATGGATTCTTCTACCCCAGCTTTGAGATTTATAGGAGTAAGGCTGAGGTAGGTGGGTTCTATGACTATGGGCCACTTGGTGTGGAGTTCAAAAGGAATGTCATTGAGAAGTGGCGCAGGGTCTTCATTTATCCGTACCAAGACCTCATAGTCGAGATAGAGACGCCTATTGTTATGCCGAGGATTGTTTTTGAGGCCAGTGGGCATCTTGAGCATTTCACGGACTCGATTGTTGAATGCACTAAGTGTGGTCGTAGATTCAGGGCTGATCACTTGATAGAGGAGGAACTCGGTAAGAGGGGTATTTCCGTGAAGACTGAGGGACTGAGCCTTGAGGAACTTGATGAGTTAATTAAGAAGTACAATATTAAGTGCCCGGCCTGCAATGGTGAATTGGGTAACGTCAAACCCTTTAACCTATTGTTTCAAACCACAATAGGGCCCTACAGCGACAACATTGGTTACCTTAGGCCTGAGACGGCCCAGGGAATGTTCGTATCATTCCCAAGGGTATTTAACCTAGTGGGTAGGAAACTGCCGTTTGGTATAGCGCAGATTGGCAAGGTTGGTAGGAATGAGATATCGCCCAGGCAGGGCCTGATAAGGCTTAGGGAATTCACCCAGATGGAGATTGAGTTCTTCTTCGATCCAGAAAATGCCAAGTGCCCATATCTTGATGAGTTGGATGTTAAGTTGAGGATAATACCGGAGAAGGATGTTGCCGCCGGCGTTAAGGAGCCCAGGGAGTTCAGGCCTAGGGAGGTTGTTGAAAGCGGTATTGTACCTAATGAGTGGATGGCGCTCTTCATGGGCCTCGCCACAATATACATGAATGAACTCGGTATACCACTCGATCACCAATACTTCCTCGCCAAACTACCTGAGGAGAGAGCCCATTACTCAGCGGCCAGCTTTGACCAGATGGTTTATAGTGAGAGGTTTGGTTGGGTTGAGGTTAGCGGCCATGCGTACAGGACTGATTATGACCTCAGTAGGCACGCAAAGTACAGTGGTTATGACATGAGTGTTGACAGGAGACTGGCCATACCGAAGGAAACTGTTGAGGCTAGGGTTTACCCGAATCCGCAGAGGATTAGGGAGGTTTTCGGTAATGAAATGTCTAGGGTTATGCAGGCCCTTGGAAAGGCCGACCCTAATTGGCTAATTAATGAACTCAATAGTAGGGGTAAGGCGGTTATTGATGGCTACACGATAACCAGCGATATGGTTTTCATAAAGGAGGAGAAGAGAAAGGTTCATGTTGAGAGATTTATTCCACATGATATTGAGCCATCCTTTGGCGTTGACAGGATCATCTATGTCGCTCTGGAGCACGCATATACTGAGATTAATGGCAAACCATTACTTAAGTTGCCACCTGATCTTGCGCCAATTAAGGTTGCCGTGTTACCAATAATAAGAAAGCAGGAATATGTGAGTATAGGCAGGAGTATATATAGGGAATTGTCAATGTTTGGAATTAGGGCTATTTATGACGATGATGGCGCAATAGGGAGTAGGTATGCTAAGTATGACTCGATTGGTGTACCATTTGCTATAACCATAGATGATAAAACGCCTGTTGACAATACGGTTACAATAAGGGATAGGGATACGAGGGCCCAGGTCAGGGTTGGTGCTAATGGCGTTATTAGGGTAATGGAGGAGGCAATCTCGAAAAAACTGTCTGTTAATGACATAGCCAGGTTAATGGGGCTTCAAGTTATTGTTAGGGAATGAATTAGATAAGCTTATAAAACCAAGCCCTATTCTCACTGCCGATGGCGAAGAGGGGTGGTGCACGTCAGGTAGGTGTTAGCTGGAGATTCCATAAGACTCCCGGCATATTCATGAATAGCCTAGTCCCTGTTGCGGATAATAGTGGTGCTAAGCTTGTTAGGATAATTGGTGTAATTGGGCATATAGCAAAACCCGTTCATAGGGAGGTTCCTGGCGCCTCAGTGGGTGATATGGTGGTTGTCAGTGTAGTTGAGGGCAAGCCGGAGGTTAGGAAGCAGATACTTAGGGCAATTGTTATTAGGCAGAGAAAGCCGTACAGGAGACCTGATGGTACCTGGATAACCTTTGAAGATAATGCGGTGGTGATTACTGATGAAAACGGCGCCCCAAAGGGTAGTGAGATACATGGGCCAGTGGCTATGGAGGCAGCCCTAAGATGGCCGGGTATATCGAATTTAGCAACAATAATAATTTAATCTAGTTTTAACCTAACGATTAAGACTTCTTCTGGAGAACTACCCTAAGTACGTTTGCTTTTGCTTCCTCGGACGCGACCTCGTAATCATATTGTGCAACGAACCCCCTAATAAACGATGTGAGTGCCTTATTGCCAGTATCAGTGGCTCCACTGGGTCCTATCGCCATTAACTCAATTGCGTTTGGACCCAACTTCTTAATCTCGACATGCCTAACTGCTAATAATCGACTTATTCTTGAAACCGCCTCAAGGAGTTCCTCTAGGTCTTCAAATTCCATCCTGACCAATGCACCGACCTGGTGGCCATACTTCTCATAAATGCTCCATAACTCACCCAGGGCCTTACCTGCATTTTCCCTAATATCACTTGGTATATTATTGTTCTTGTATAGGTCAATTAACAGGGACGTCATATAGGAGCAAACCTCCTCAATTAATTTCATGGGCATTGGTATTACGTCCATGGAACTAAGCACTTTATATAACCTCCAGAAGTAAACTAAGTCCGATGGTTCAAATCCATCTTTAATTAATTCGGCGGTTAATTTGAGTCCTTCGCCAGCAACATGAAATAAGGTTCTTCCCCTGGATTTGGCGACGCGTGATAGGTCAGAGGCTATGTTCTTAGGAACCATTATGGTTGTCCTTGAGTAGGTCTCCTCGGTCCCCTGTTCCGTGTTGTCCTTAGCCATAAGTACTCAATTATTTATGTGAATGCATTAGAATACTTATAAACCTTATTGCACACAATCCATGGTATCGACGTGGAACATATTATAGTGAAATTAAAGCGTAATGGCTCCCTCAAGCCTGTACCTCTCTCTAGCCAGCCTGAATAATTTCCTCCATAGGAAAACACTCAGCAGTATCACATTTATGGCGAGTATTAGACTCATGGCCTCAAGTCCAATGATATTCCCTATAGCCGTGTAATAATCCATTAGGGCAGTGTATCCATTAACCATGTAGATACGCCCATTAAGTCCCTGGATATACTCAGCAACTTCAAGTCCTCCCCATGTCGAACCCACCGTACTTGCTAAACCCGTTATTGTGGCAGGCATGGCGCCCGGAATCGCCAACCTTCTAAGTCTCTGCCAGGTACTTAACCTCAGGTTTTCCGCCACGTCCCACAAACTCCTGGGAATAGTCTTCATGCCCACGTACATGTTATAAATCACGTACCAAGCAGTACTTAGGTAGGCAACAATGAAAACAAGTACTTCAAGCGACATATGCAGACCAAGGTTCATGGCTAAATACGTTATGAAGGGTATGGCAATCAACGGCAAGTAAGCCGATACAGGTATTGATGCAAGATCCTCAAGGATTGGCAATAAAATAGCTTCAATCCTCCTATGTGTCACCATTAGGTAATTAACGGGAATGGCCGTCAGAATTGCCGAGGCTGTGACCAGGACAACCCTTAACCAATCAAGCCCGAGGTAATAAAGGTAAAGTAAACCGTATTTGTATAGATCATTTATGATAGGGACCCAGGTGGTTTCCCAGGATTCATAAATCGAATAAGTAATTAATCCAATAATTAGAACAGCAATGCCTATGCCAATATACCTCTCAGACTGAGTTACTATGTTCCTAGGTCTAGGTCTTACCAGTAATCTATGCCTAACGGCATAACTCGATGCCCTAATGAATATGGGCATTATGGCGTCTTCAACAGCCGTTACCCTCCTTAAATACCTAATGTTCCTGGCTGCCAGGGACCTAACGCGACTGGTTATTATGGGCCTCCTGATCCTGGTTCTTGTTATTTCCATAAATGGGTCATAACTATACTTAACCGCCCAATCAACGAATGGCCTAAGTATTCCGAATAGTACTGCGGTTACCATAATCACCAATACACCAAGTCCAGTAAGTGCAGCTGTCCACTCACCCCTACTTGTCCATGATGCCACCAACGCCCCTATACCAAACACTGAGTATTGTGTCGTGCCTAGGGTAACGACCTCGCTGACCACTATGTAGAACAATGCATCAGCGAAACTTACTAAGACATTACCGGCAACCCTAGGCATTGTAACAGGTATGTATAGATACCTAAACTTACCCCAGAAGCCCAGGTTAAGCATTTCTGTGGCATCCTCGAGTGACTGGGGCGCCGTCTTAATGGCCTCATACTCACCAACCCATATATTCCAAACAACCGCAGTGAAAACAAGAAAGTCAACAGCCAACTCGGTCCCTATGTAACCACCTATTGACTTAACGAAGAAAATCAGGACTATTGGAAAGAAGGTTATGACAGGGACAGACTCAAGGGTCTGCGTCAATGATAGGAACACTCTCTCAAAAAGCCCATTTTTTGCAGCAGCATAACCAAGAAACCAACCAAGCACTATACCCAGCATTATGGTGAGGGCAACCCTACCAAAGGTCGCAAGTGTTGCTAGAAACGCCAACAGCACCACTGACCATAGTACCATACTCCATCACCTAAACCTTGAGACTTATGGATAATAATGAGTATAGTCTATCTAGGTAGTCCTGGAACTCCACATCCCTGGTATTCCTGGGTCTCGGTAGTCTTACCTCAACCTCGGCTATAATACTCGCCGGTCTCCCACCGAGTATTATAACCTTGTCACTTAATTCCACGACCTCCTCTAAATTGTGGCTGACCATCACGATCGCCTTCACGGTGGACTCCTCATTAAACACCATATTGTATATCTCGGCCCTTAAACCCTCGGCCGTTATTGCATCAAGGTTTGCAAAGGGCTCATCCATCAACAAAACCATTGGCTGGGCAGCCAATGCCCTTGCAATAGCGACCCTCTGCTTCATACCACCGCTCAATTCCCTTGGATAATAATCCTCAAATCCACTGAGACCAACTAACTCAAGGTACTTCCTGGCAATTTCCTTCCTAACCTCCTTACTGAGGTCCTTCCTATGGAGTAGGGCTAATTCCACATTCTCAAGTGCCGTGAGCCAGGGATAGAGGGCGAAGTCCTGGAATATCATGGCAAGCTTGGGTGTTGGACCCCTGACCTCCTCACCCATGAGGATGACCTTACCACTGTCAGGTTTTCTTAGGCCAGCTATTATCTTGAGCAGGGTTGTTTTTCCCGTGCCAGTGGGTGCGACTATTGATACGAATTCCTGGGAATAAACCTTGAAACTTATGTCCTTGAGTACAGGTATGGGGCCCTTCTCAGTCTTATAGCTATAATTAATGTTAATTACCTCAAGGACTGCTTCCTTTAATGTTGCAATGGTCCCACCGACTGACGATTAAGGAATTACTTAAAAAACTTATTCTGTGAAAACTGGCGCCATACCTAATCACATCAATTCATTAATACTCGCGTCCTTAATGCGAAATTCTCTGTATGATTCTTGGAAGTAGGTTTTAGGCATATCACCAAGCTCCTTACCAAGTAACCTAGTTTCAATTAACCGAATTAGGTGGGCTAGTCTAAACTTACCGAACATCAGTGTCTCATTGGCAATATCAATAATATCCCTCAATTTATCTATATCCGTAATCAACTTGCCGTTGATGACTAGAGGCACCTCAAAGCGATCCTCGCCTTGAACCTCAACCACAACGCCATCACGAGTCACCGAGTAAATACCACTATGTTTAAACCCGGTCTCCCTAGCTATTCTCAGGATCTTCAATGCGCCATTTAAATCCCTGGCTATGAAGTGCATTATTGGTGCCCTAACGAGTAGCCATACGTCATCATCACTAATCCCGTTAATAACATTAGCAACCTCACTATAAGTAACCGGCCTATGCCATTTAGTAATGAATTTAAATAGCCCTGAACCCTTTGAGTAACTGAGTCGTGTGGCCTTGGCCAGGGCAATACGACCACTACAACTACTTGTCGTGTAGTAATCACTCAATGACTTATTAAAGGCCAGTAGGAAGTCATAAATGTCAAAATCAACTCTACGCTGAATCCCCTCCTCAATCAATCTCTTGACGAATATAGACTTGCGAGCATCGAAGTTTGTCCTTACCATTTTATGCAGTATTTCCATGTTAAATTAATTTAAAAATACTTTATGTATTGTCAATTACGTGAATTAATGGGTATGCTATCTTAAAATAAGCGCATTATGGACCATAACGTAATGAAGGCCGGCATAGTAATGTCGATAATAATCTCATTAATAATGGGCTTATTAATAGGGTACTCAATACCATCAATTCAACACGCACAGCAGGTAACTAAGACCACGACCCAGCAATACCTAAGCGTAATCACCGCCTCACTCTACTCGCAGCTATTTAAGAAGGCGGGCAATGAGTTGGGAATTAACATGGCCGTGACGGGTATGGGTTCTGTGCAAGCCGCAAGGCAAGTCATCCTCAACCCAAGTGGATACTCAATTTATGCAAGCATAGACCCATACATATTAACGTCACTTCTATACCCAAGTAATATAACGAGTTGGTACATAGCCATCGCCAGCGATCAAATGGTCATCGCATACTCACCCAACATGCCCAAACCATTACTGAACACGGTTAATAACCTAACGATGACCGAGGAGGCGGCATTGAGGGATGGTAATTATACCGAGGCCATAATCATAACTAAGGAATTCCTCGACTTAATATTCTCCAACGAAACTCTTGACTTGGCACATGATTACGGCACCTATGCCATAGGCATGTCTAACCCGAATACGGATCCCGAGGGCTATAGGGCATTAATGGTGCTTCAGTTAACCGGCATTTACTGGGGGTTAGGGAGGAATTACTACGTTAGCCTATTCAATTATGCTAATAGCACGGGCAATGTCTACGAGGTACTCGCCGGCAGTGAGTTGTTTGGTCCCGTTGAGACAGGCAAGGTTTGGTTTGACATCGCGATTTACAAATCATCGGCCGAAAGTGCTGGGTTGCCCTACTTCCCACTGCCGCCTCAGGTTAATTTAGGGGACCCTGCATACTCAGGTTATTACAGTGAGGCTTACGTCACCATAGTAGTTAATGGGCAGAGCTTAGTGGTTAAGGGCGCGCCCATTCAGCTTGCCTTGACAATACCCAACCAGGCACCTAATAAGGTGCTTGCTGAGGAATTGATAATATACCTATTAACGCCGGGTGGGCATGAATTAATGAAAAAGCTCGGTATTGAGCCATTAACGCCGGCGATATTCTACGGCAACGTAAGCGCTGCACCACCTCTGATTAGGATCCTTGTTAATTCCTCATTACTTGAGTATGGCGGTTAACGGGGTGGTTGGGTTGGATAATTCGAGATACGCATTTACGCCATTCATAATACTCATCTCATTAATGCTATTACTGCCAATGGCCGTATTACTTTATGAGGGCCATGGGTACTTAATGAGTGCCTTCACAAGTACGTTATTCATAGAGGGCGTTACTGTGACGCTACTTGGTGCTATGATAGCCGCGGCACTAACCTTGATCCTTGGATTACCGACCGCTTACGCCATATCCCGTGGGTTAATACCGAGACCAATCGATAGCATTGTTGGTGGTCTTTTAACAAGTCCATTAACAATACCTCACACTATAGTTGGTCTATCGCTTTTAATACTCGTATCGCCGATATCCCCAATACCCATAATACGTAGGTTACCACTCGTGGACACCATATGGGGCTTAGTGGCTGCGTACTTCATAGTCTCGGCACCAATAACCATAGGCGCCCTCAGGCAGGTATTTGATGGGCTTGATCCCGTATATGAGTATGTGGGCCTAACCCTGGGGTTAACTAGGTGGGGAGTATTTACGAAAGTTGTCATTCCAATGGCACGGAGAGAGTTAATATCCTCATTTCTTCTCTCTTTGAGTCGAGCCCTAAGTGAGTTTGGTTCAATAGTTATCCTGGCCTATTACGTAATTAATCCACCATTATTCAATTATGTATATCCACTGCCAATACTGATTTGGTATTCATACGAGGTTTACGGCCTGCCCTTAGCCCTTGGTTATGCATCTGCATCATTGATAATCTCCATAATAATCATAGTACTGATTGAACTGATAAGTGGCGGTACGACCAGGTTTAGGCTTTGGTAATTTACTCACCGGTAAACCTCGGTCTTCTCTTCTCTAGGAAAGCCCTGACACCCTCTTGTGCATCCTTAGTCGATATTGCCACGCCAAATAATGAGGCCTCATTGCTTAGTGCGCTCCATATTGGGGCTTCATAACCGTAATTGATTGCGTACTTGGCGAGCATAAGCGTTAGTGGTGGCTTTGAGACTAGTTCCTTAACCCACCTCATCACCTCATACTCAAGGGCGTGCCTTGGCACGACCCTATTAACAATACCGTACTCAAGAGCAGCCTTGGCACTTACCTGCTTACCCGTGAGTATTAACTCCTTACTAGTGCCCAGGTTTGTTAACCTAGTAAGCCTCTGCGTTCCTCCTGCGCCCGGTATTATGCCCAGGTTGATCTCGGGCTGGCCGAGTAATGCATCCTCACTGGCAACCCTAATGTCGCATGCCATGGCGATTTCTAGGCCGCCGCCAAGGGCATAACCATTTATTGCCACTATCACGGGTTTCGTGTAGTACTCGATCTCCAGAGTCATTGAGTGGTAATGCCTCATCGCCTTGAACATCTGCATTGGCGTTGCATTCTGGAATTGATTAATATCAGCACCCACACAGAATGCCCTGCCACTACCCGTGATAACCACAACCCTGACCCTTGGATCATCCTCAACACTCCTCAGCGCATTGACAATCTCGTCAGCCATCTTCGGAGTCAATACATTCAATTTATCGGGCTTATTCAGGATTATCCAAGCACCTGGCGGATCAATCCTGAGCATTATCTCTTCATACCTCCTAAACTCAACCTCAGGATACTCCCTGAAACCCCTACCACTCTTTCTACCCAACCTACCCTCCTTAACATAGTTAGTCAGCAATGGGTCTGGCTCATACTCCTCCCAGCCACTGACGCCCTTAAGTTGCGTTAATGCATCGACAATATTATCAATGCCAGCCTCATCAGCGAACTCGGATAATCCCCATGGATAATTAAGGCCGAGTTTCACGCTCTTATCGGTATCCTCTACCGTGGCCACGCCCTCTCTAACAAGCCAAGCCAACTCATTAATGGCCGGGGCCATCAACCTTACCGGGTCAAGCTCAAGGCCTTGTTCAGGTAATACCTTAGGCTTTACGTACTGGCCAGGGCCTGGATATTTGTAAAAGCCCTCGCCAGACTTAACACCGAGCTTACCCTTACTCACTAATTCCTCGAGTAATGGGCAGGGATGAGCCTTAAACCCCCTCTCAGTCATTGCCTTAACTATGAAGAGACTTGTGTCAAGGCCTATGTAGTCAAGGAGTTCGAAGGGACCCATTGGCAGACCAAGCACATTCCTCGCCATGGCGTCTAGGTCAATTATCTTAATGCCTTCCTGCACCACCTCACGGCAAGCCTCAAGCATAACCCTAAACAACACCCTATTAACTATGAATCCAGGCACATCCTTATTAACAACGACGGGCTCCTTATTGAGTATCCTAGTCAATTGAACAGTTATGTTAACAGTCTCATCACTTGTGTACCTACCTCTCGTTATCTCCACAAGCTTCATGAGAGGCGGGGGATTCATGAAATGAAGTCCTAAAAAGCGTTCTCTACGTGATGTGGCCTCGGATAGCTCGGTTATTGGTATGGTACTTGTATTAGATGCGAATATTGCATGTGACGGCGCATATTGATCAGCTTCCCTAAACATGCTCTTCTTTAAATCAGCGTTCTCAGGTACGGCCTCTACCAGGAAGTCAATATTCTTTACAGCCTCAGCGACCTTAGTGGTTGTGTGTATCCTGGATAATACAGAATCAACACTATCCCTTAACTTGCCCCTCTTGCTGAGTCTCTCGAGACTGTCCCGAATCCTATTAAGGGCATTCCTTAATATATCATCAGATATATCCATGAGGTTAACCTCAAAACCAGCTATTGCGAAGACCTCGGCTATACCGTGACCCATAGTACCTGCCCCCAAAACAGCGACTCTTTTAATGTTAAGACTTGACATACTGAATTACCTTAGTTTCAATGTATTTTAGTATTACCGTGTGATTACGTGCTTTTAGTGTTGTTCCTTAAGTCGTATTTTTCCCACGAATTCCTTGTTTACTCTCTCATTCAATTCCTTATCCCAATTCTCATAATCCCAGTAATGAATAACCTCATACTGCTCCTGCCTACTAATCATTTTACTAAGCAGGTCCTTCTGGGTACCCTTCTCCTTAAGTTCAATTAACGCATCTCTGACGGCTTTCATGGCAACCCTAAATGTCGTTACTGGAAATATCACTATCCTATAACCCATCTCCTCAAACTCCTTAGCCGCTATATAGGGCGTTTTACCAAACTCTGTCATGTTAGCAAGCAACGGCGCCTTAACCTCCCTGGCAAACCTAGCAAACTCCTCCTTATTCTCGAGAGCCTCCGGAAATATTATATCCGCGCCAGCCTCAACATAAGCCTGAGCCCTCCAAATAGCTTCATCAAGCCCATAAGTACCACGAGCATCTGTCCTTGCGATTATTAAGAAGTTCCCATCTCTCCTTGCCTCGACCGCCGCCTTAATCTTCTTAATCATTTCATCAGCAGGCACCACATGCTTACCACTCAAGTGACCGCACTTCTTGGGTAGTTCCTGGTCCTCAATGTGTATTGCCGAGGCACCTATTGATTCGAATTCCCTAACAGTCCTAACCACATTTAGGGTCTCGCCAAAGCCCGTGTCCGTATCAACAATGACGGGTATGTCCACGGCATCCGTAATATACTTAGTAAACCTAACCAACTCATCGAGCGTAAACACGCCAAGGTCAGGCAGGCCCAGGGAGCTACTGAAGGCTGCACCGGAGACGTAGAGAGCCTCGAAACCAAGCTGTTGAATCATTAAAGCGACGAATGCGTCGAAAGCCCCTGGGGCAATGACAATGCCAGGTCTTGACAACCTCTCCCTGAACCAAGCCCTAACCTCCCTCGGGTCTCTTTTGTTCCTCCTTAGCAATACGGCATCCATCACAGCGCCTAATCAATAATCCCTTAATAAGTAGTTACAGGACGTGATTGGCCGAAACTCAGCCTTATTACCCACCTTAATTCACTATAGTAGTGACATAATGTGCAACGCTAGGTCAATATTTGACAGAAGGGGTATACGTAGGCTGCCGCCGGATCGAGTTAAGGAGAGACTTGAGATGATTATTGACCTATCACGCGCCATAGCGAGGAGGGATCATGTACGCATTACCAATGATCACATGATTGTGAATGATTGGTCATTATTCACCCGCTATCTCATTAATTGCATTGATAATAACTGTGCATTAATGAGTATTAGGGTTGATGGTGGGCAGGGAAACTCATTGCTGAATTTCCTTGCGAGGATTAATGATAGGCTTGAGTCTGAGGGTGTGGGTAGGGTCATCATTGTCGGCGGCTTTGCCGCAGAACTGTACAGTGGCGGGGTTTACAGGACTGGGGATGTTGATGTAATTATTGACTCCAGGGATCCCAAGAGAGCCATGGATATACTCCATGAGGAATTAAGAAGCATAAACGCTAGGAGGGAGGGTAGGGTGTGGGTCAGCGATTACTTTGGTGTGTTAACCCTAGACGTGGTTGGTGTAACATACGTGGGTAGGATTAAGGTGTTGAGAGTGGGTGATGGACACGTTTATGTTGAGTCGCCTGAGGACAATGTGATTACGAGCCTGAATGCATGCGTTTATTTGTCTTCAGACGCTGACTGCGAAGGGGCCGCAGCGGTTTTAGCCGCGCAGTGGAGTAACGTGGATTGGGATTACCTAATTGATAGGGCTCGGCATGAGGATGTTCTTGATAAATTGAATGAGATAAAGAGGGTGATAGAAGATAGGTACGGGAAGAACCAAGAAAGGTGAGAAGAGGAGGAATTCCTTTTACTGCTTGCGGTTAATTACTTAATAATGGGCAGGCTCAGGGATAGGGTTATATTAGTTACGGGGGCTTCCCGGGGTATCGGCAGGGCCATAGCCAGGGCAGTTGCTGAGGAGGGTGCCAGGGTAATAATAAACTATAGGTCCTCAGCCAAGGAGACTGAGGAATTAATGCTTGAGTTAAGGAGGAACGGCTTTGATGCATCTGTGATCAGGGCCGACGTATCCAGGGAGGACGAGGCCAAGTCAATGTTCGAATTAATTGAAAGGGATTACGGGGTACTGCATGGTGTGGTTAACAACGCGGGCCATGGCTCCGCAACCATCTGGAATAAGAGACTCCATGAATTAACATGGGGTGATTTTGAGGAAGTAATAAACGTTGACCTTAAGGGCACATTCCTATGCAGCAAACTTGGTGTTGAGTTAATGAGGGATGGTGGTTCCATAGTTAATGTGGCCTCGATAACGGCAAGGACCGGCGATACCACGGGCATACCCTACCTAGTCGCCAAGTCGGGGATAATAGCCCTCACCAAGTCCATGGCCCTCTCACTGGCGCCAAGGATTAGGGTAAATGCCGTGATACTCGGCAGTATAGAGACCGGATGGGTCAATTGGTTGGGTAGTGATGAGGTTAGGAAATTGATTAGTTACATACCCATGGGTAGGCTGGGCAAGCCCGAGGAGGTGGCTAGGGCAGTGGTTTTCCTGCTTAGCGATGACTCATCATTCATAACCGGGCACACGATCGTAGTCGATGGCGGTGAATGCACAGCATGCGACTAAGCACTCCTTTAATAAGTATCCCCGTAAGGCGATGTTAAATGCGTAGAGATGTTGCATTGTTAATTGCGTCAAGGGCCATTAGGAGCCTGGCCTTTGGTTACTTAACCTTCGTAATACCACTGTATTTAAAGTCTATTGGATTCTCGGCAGCCATCATCGGCCTCTACTTCCTTGTTACCTCAATATCCTCAGCAACCCTGGTACTTGCCTCTGGATTTCTCGGTGACTTAATAGGTAGGAGAGACGCCCTCATCATAATGTCAAGTCTCTTCGTAATTTCCATGGCCATCTTCAGCGTGACCAATAATAAGGCCCTACTCTTCATAACGTCAGTATTCGGCACAGCCACAGGAAGCGCCGGTCTACTTAGCTTCAAAATTAAATTAACACGATATACCTCATCACTCGGCAATGTATTAAACATTAACTACTACAACTACTACTACGCCCATGCCCGAGGAAACTTTATTCATGGCACATCCGTATTGGCTTCCGTGCCTCGTCCATAGTAATTCAATATTAACTCTTGCTCATATGCTCATATAATAATTAAATTTATAATTTATAAAGTTTAGTGTTAATGTTTAGGTGATTAAGAGCACTGTGGTTTCATGGATTCATTATGTGGATTAGCGGCTTTAATGTACTTGTAATGTTTATGGCGTTAATGATTAGTGCTGTGGTAACAGTATGACATAATTACTCGCTAAATAACTCGATTAAGCACCTTATTACTCTGTCCAAAGTTACAGCATACTCGCTTACTTATCTCCGCATATACACTTCACCTTAACGGTCTTTGGCTCGTTACTTAGTGCTTTTACCCTTCCTAATTATTCTGATTTATCTATTAAGTACCTCTAAGTGGTAATACTAAAGCACTCCATGCTTCTTTCAATTAAGTACTTAAATTAATTCAGTACCGGTTCATCAGTGGCTTATTAATCACGTTGTGAGTATTACTTAGATATTTCCATGACTCTCAGCTTAAGAATATGCTGGGGTAAAAGGACAAGGGGCTCGGAGAGACTTAAATGCGGTGAGGAGATCGAAGACCCTAAAATAATTGAGGAGGTAAATAAATTAATTAATGAGTTTTTAGCGCGAGTCGAGAGGTACAGAGACGTGTTATTAAACGACGAGAACACACCCTTTGATTATGCGATTAATGCTCTGAGTGATTGGTTACTGGAAATCAAGGCAAGGGCTAATAGAGGTGATGATGATATTACTAGGTTGAGGAAGGCGGTATATAAAATAGGCATGAAGATGCTTAAATTGGTTAATCGAACAAGGGAGGGTTGGCTAAAGATTTATCGAAAAGAGCTTAAGGAATTAATTAAAAAGCTAAGAAGCGGTGAGGTGAAGATTGCAATAAGCGGAGATCCGATCAACGCTGCTAAGTCATTCATAGCACACCTATACACGGAACACCTAGCAATTAGTGTAAAAAGGACCGCTAAGTCAGGTAGTATAATAATTAGATTAACCTTGAATAATCTTAAAGGTATTCACATAGATATACCGAGATTCTTTGATGATTTGCTTAGACCAATGCAGTATGGTTTAATGCTCACGGATGGTTCAATCCATGAAAGAGGCTATCCCGTGATGGGCACAAACTACCTCTGGCAGGTCATTGCTTGGCTAATGGCTTGGCCTGGCAAAAATTATATGCGCATACATAACTTAAACATTAATGAAAATAGCGATGTGAAGATTACGTGGCAATTAATGGCTATCGGGCATAAGCTCGGGAGTAAAGTAAAGATTGCCAAGGAGGTACTCGCGTTAAATAACGATGGATTCGCAATGTTTCTGCTCTTCGCAATATTAGGTGATGGTAGCATCAACACCAAGGAAAAGATAATTATGCTCATATTAGGTAAATCAAAGTATGAGTTGTGGAAAGACATCATCAAAAGAATGATGGGTTTAAACTTTAAGGATTACGATAATAAGTATAAGAAAGAAATTAAAGTCTATTCGTCAAGAGCTGTCACTCTAGCTCAGAGTTGGCTTAGTGAACCTAGGGTTAGGACTTTGATTGAAGATCTAAGCCGACTGCCTGATGCGGAGAAGCTTAGGAACTTAATCGAGCTAACTAAAACGAGGATTAAGCCGTTGGGTAGGTCGATGGTTGAGGTCATTAGCGGCGTATGGATGAACACGCACGTGAAAGATGCTGGTCGTGTTGAGTTAAGGATTAAGCGCAGTAGGCTAGAGGATGCGGTAGCGATCCAGGATAGACTTAGAAAAGCTGGCTTTAACGCTAGGTTAAGAGGGCATAACGGCAAATTCGAAGTCTATATAAATCAAGACGAGGTAAATAAACGCCCAGAGTTAATTATCAAGGTTTGCGAGGTATTGAAAAGTATGTATGAGGAGACATTAAACGAAAACAACATTAAGAGGATAAAGAAGATAATAGGGGCAATGACTAGGTTTAACTGTCAAGACTGCACCCAAGGCCCATGAGTTTTCAAAAACGAAATTTAATAATTTCAAGAATCAAGAAATTTAAGTCTCAGGGCTTGTCCGTAGGGTTCCGTATGGCCTGGGTAGCACGATAGCAGGCTTGTTAATGGATTATGCAGAGTTTTCGTTATCAATGATCCTAGGGCTGAATCCTTTTTCATGTTAATAGAAATCTTTTTACATTCATTTATTATCAACTGAGGTTGTTCATTGTTGTTTTAGTCCTTTCAGGGCTATGAGGTATGCTGATGCCGTGTGTCTGTCTAACCCATACCTCCTCATCACCTCATCATGTTCTCTAGAATTTGATGTACCCTTTGGATTTGCCAGATACACTCTGAAACCGTACTTCATAGCCATAACCAAGCCATGCCGTAACAATTCTCCTTTTGCAAATCTTGCTATCTTGCGATTTGCAATTCTATTCCTGCCAAAAACTCTCTTTTTAACGGCAAACAAATTCTCAAAGACAACAACACCAACACCATGATAGTAGGCATACCTAAGCAATTTCGAGAGTGCTTCAAGCCTCCTCGTCTTGGCTTTGTTTCTTGGGAATCCATGGGATGTCACCTCCGGGAACCACGCAGTCCCGGTGTCCCTTATCCTCCCGCACTTATCGACTATCACCATGTTTATCCTATCGCTGTTCAAGTCGAATCCCGCAACAAGGCTTCCCCCAGCCCCTCCCTTCCTAAAGAACTTTAGGTATAGCTCTAACGGCACAGAGAGGTGCAGATATATCCTACCATCCCTAAACACTACTCTAGCCCCATAGCTAACCCTCTTCTGCCTAGCAAGCTCCACCAGTTCTGCAACTAGCGGTAAGTACTCTCTGCCGAATAAAGCTTTGAAGGTGAGCCATGAGCTATCGTAGGGATACTTAATCTTGACTACACCTACAGACTCTAACCTAATGTTTCGGTTTCCAAGCCTAGATGCTTCACCATCGCTTACAATGAAAAGCCTCTTTATCTTGATATGCCTTGGATTGCCATTGCTATATTCACATCCTTCTACAATTGCCTTTGCAACCTTGTACGCTGAGTCACCATAAGCCTTGTTAAGCATTGACCTGAGTTCCCTGAGGATAGAGTTAGCATCTATGCCTTTGGCTATCATTCTTGTGGCGTAAAGTACCGCTTTCTTGAAATCATATGCCAGCCTAACTAACTTCATGTAGTCCTCCGACGAAATGGGGACTAGTCTACCGATAACGGTAACATACTTTATAAGTGGTGTTGCATCAACCACATCATCACTCATCTGGTACTGTGACACGTATTATCACCTCTCTCCTATGTAGATGTTGCATCTTCGAGCTGAGCCCCTTCGGTATGTATATGCACAGTAGTCCGTGGCTCGTTTTCGAAATCCTAGCGTGAAACACGTATTCTTCAGGCATAGTTCTCTACACCACGAAGAATTACTACAGAAAAACTTATAAACTCTTCTGTAAAAAGTGATATTATAGCAGGGATGAACTCGATGAACTAGGTGAGGGGGACCGTGGCATGAACCGCTCTTCGCCGATGGGAGCACAGCTCCCGCAGGCGGGGGGCAGGGGATTGAGGAGCCGTGATGAACCCGAGGGTGGTCAAAACCACTCCCGGGCAAACGGTAGCATAGCATTGCTTGATCCGGTACTTTACTACGTGTTCTTTAGGCGTTATGATAGTAAGTAAGTGAGTAGTTAGGCGTTATCTATTAATTCCGGCGTGTATTTATAAGCTTATAAATAGGATTGCTATCCTATATCGTGTCTATCCTGGAGAGATTATGGAGGGGTGTGCTCATTGTTTATGCGAGCGATTCCGGTGCTGATACCGCCAATAGGCTATTTAGGTTGTTGAGGGGGGCTGGCGTGCCGACGGCGATGATTAAGTACGACGGTGATTTGGGTAGGTACTGGGACTGCTTTGACGCCATAGTCCTGGCGATGGCGTTGAGTGGTGCCGTCAGGCTGGTCTGTAAGTATGCTAAGTCTAAGGTTGTGGATCCAGCAGTGGTTGTGATTGATGATGGGGGTAGGTACGTAATACCCATATTGAGCGCCCATTGGGGCGCCAATGAGGTTGCCGAGGCGATTGCCAGGCTAATGGGAGCTGAGGCCGTGATAACCACAGCCGCCGAGTACATGGGCGTCACAAACATTGAGGAGTTGGCTAGGCTACTTCATTGTGACATTGCCAACACAGAGGAGTTGCCGAACTTCTACTCGGCGCTCCTTAGTAATAAGCCCATATGCATCATCGGCATTAATGAATTGCCAAAGAAAGTAAGGGGTAGCTACGTGATTGGGGTTAATGCAGGGTGTAAACACGCCATCGTCGTGGGCGATTCCCATCAATCGTTGAAGGGCATCAGGGTGCTGCAGTGCGTGCCGTATAAGGTAGTCATTGGGGTTGGGCTTATGAATGAGGCCGGTATTGATGAGGTAATTAAGGCCATAAGAACTGCGTTAGATAGGCTCGGTATTGGGGCTGATAGGGTCTTGGCCGTGGTCTCAATAAAGCCGAAGGTTGGTGAAGCAGCTAAGGCGTTAGGTCTGCCCTTTAGGTTAGTGAGTATTGATGAATTGGAGAGGGTAAATCATGGGTGCGCCACACCGCCGAGTGACGAATTGAGGAGGTTAGGCGTTAGGGGTGTTGCTGAACTCGCGGCGTTGGCTGCTGGAGGGACTTCACTGCTTCTTAGGAAGATAGTTGTTGGTAGGGTTACGGTAGCCGTAGCGAGGGTCTAACGCTTAAAAGCCGGGCATAGAACCATGCTTGAATGCTTTACATAATCGGCGTGGGGCCTGGCGATCCAAGGTTGATAACCGTTAAGGGTCTTGACATACTACGTTCAGTTAACGTGGTGGCTGGTTGGGGCAGTGTGCTTGATAGATTCAGCGAGTACTTAATCAATAAGAAGGTCATAAAGCTCAGCTATAAGGATGAGACCGAGGGCCTTAGGGAATTGATAGCGAATGCGGTTAATGACGACGCAGCACTGCTCATGCATGGGGATCCCTCCGTGTCGGAGTCGCAGCTAATGGCAAAGGTCACGCGGCTGTGTAGGGAGTACGGAGTTACATACGAGGTTGTGCCAGGGGTCTCCTCGGTAAATGCGATATTAGGAATGCTTGGTATCGACCTGGACTCCTCCGTGTTAGTATCATTGCATGTGAGGGGTTCTCTAGACGATAGGCTTGAGGAGCTTAAAACCATACTAAGGGTACTGAGGAGATACATAATTGTATTACCGCCCCCATACCCACACGGCCCACAGCTCATCGCCAAGGCACTACTAGACCTGGACTGCGACCCTGAGACCACAATAATTGAGAGAGCCACATACAATAATCAAAGAATTACAAGGACCAGGGCTTCGTACATATTAAGTCTGAGTAATGAGTTTAGTGATTTGACGATAATGGTGATACCGCCCTGTGACCGTGATTAGTAATTCTTTTAAATAGGATTTCTATCCGGGTTTTAAGTAGGATATGAATCCTATATCGATACTTATAATAACCCACGGGTCCCGTAGGTCTGAGTTCCTGGATTGGTTTAATGACTTAGAGAATTATGTTGAGGATCGGCTCAGTGGCTTGGGTTTAATAGCACGTGTAAGCATTGCCCATAATGAATACTCAAGCCCCAATTGGAGGGATGTGCTAAGGGAGCATCTAAGCCGTGGTATTAAGCGCATAATCATTGCTCTGGCATTCCTAGGCCCGGGGAATCACGTGATTAAGGACATAATGGGGTCCTTAAGCATTCAGGAGTTTAATAAGTGGGTTAGGGCATCGTGGGGCGGTTACGAGTTTGAGGCTTACGTTACCAAGCCATTAATTGACTCCGTACTTGTTAGGGAGGCGTTGCTTTCAAGGATAATCAATGCCCTGGACGTACCCACGTACTTGACTAGGTACGTCATGGATTCTGAAGAAATTGAAAGAAATAGCATGAATGAAGTGATTGAATTAGTCCGTAGGGAGCTTAATACTGATGACCAGGTACTCATTAGGCTAGTGGCAAAGGCAGTATTTGCCACGGGCAACCCAGCCCTTGTTAAGTACGTCCATGTTGACCCAAGGGTACCTGACGTGTTTAAGGAATTAGTGAACAACGGCGTCACGGTGGTTGCCGATACTAAAATGGTGATGGCAGGCCTTAGATGGGGCAACACGGTGACTTTAATAGATGATGCAGAGACCATTAAATTGACAAATGAGCTCGGCATCACGAGGGCTGCGGCGTCAATGAGGATAGCACTGAGTAAGTACAAACCCGCAATGCCCATCATTGGTAATTCACCCACGGCCCTCGTTGAAGTACTTAGGTTAATTAGGGAGGGTCTCGAGGTCCCCATGGTAATTGCATCACCGCCAGGATTTACCAACGCTGCGAACGCCAAGGAGGATTTGATCAAAATTGGAATACCAAGCATAGTCGTGAGGGGCACGTACGGAGGTAGTAATGTGGCTGCGGCCGTATTCAATGAATTAATTAGTATGGTGAGGAGGAGACATGGTTGGTAAGCTCTATGTAGTCGGCATTGGACCGGGAAGCCCTGAACTAAGGACTGTGGCTGCCATTAACGCCATTAGAGATAGTGACGTGGTTATTGGCTATAACACGTATGTAAATCTAATTAGCGATTTAATCAATGGTAAGGAAGTGGTTAGATCGAGAATGCATGAGGAGGTCATGAGGGCTAGGCTAGCCATTGAGAAGGCTCTCGATGGCCATGTGGTATCGCTGGTGAGTGGTGGTGATCCCCAGGTCTATGGGTTGGCGAGCCTTGTCCTCGAGTTACTAAATAAGGAGGGGCTCGACCTAAGGCCTACCATAATACCAGGAGTCACCGCGGCCCTCGCAGCGGCCGCTAGGTTGGGCGCGCCCTTAAACATGGATTTCGCGGTCATAAACCTAAGCAACCTATTGGTTAATGATGAGGAGATCATGATGAGGGTTAAGGCAGCCGCGGGCGGTGACTTCGTGATTGCCCTGTATAACCTGATCAGTAAGGACGTGCTTGTTAAGGCCATGAACCTAATATCCACGTTCAGAAGTGCATCAACGCCAGTGGGCATTGTCAGGAATGCCTATAGGGATGGCGAGTTCGTGCTAACGACAAACCTAGGTAACTGGATGAGGTATTTGGAGGCCGTGGATATGAATACGACATTAATAATAGGTAACTCAAGAACCTATGTTTACAGAGGGCTCATGATAACGCCGAGGGGCTACAGGGTATGAGTGTGATTGATTACTTTAAACGCTTTGGCATAACCACGGGGGCTGCCGCCGCGGCGGCCGCGAAGGCGGCGGTTATAGCATTAATTAAAGGCGTAATGTCCAACAGCGTCACCATACCAACACCCGTTGGCCTCAGGCTTGAGGTAGCCGTCGATAGGGTCTTCACGGAGGGCGGCTATGTATGTGCTGATGTGCGTAAAATCGCCGGTGATAACCCCGACAAGCTGGATAACGCCGTGATCAGGGCCTGCGTGCATCCAATAGGCGAAGGGACAATAAGGATTGTAGGTGGGCGTGGCGTGGGTAAGGTCGTGAGGCCAAGCTTAAGCATTCCTATGGGTGAGTCAGCCATTAGCCCCACGACTAAGCTCATGATTGAGAATGCGGTTAGGGAAGTCGTAAGCTCGGGTGTTGAAGTAATCATTGAGGTGCCCAACGGTGAGGAGTTGGCTAGGTTCACGATGAATGAGGATGTCGGTATAATCGGTGGCATATCCATACTCGGGACGACGGGTATCGAGTGGCCCGTAAGTGATGAGTCCTTCATACAACACATAAAGGTTCAATTAATGGCTTTAAGGAGGGATAGTGATGGCGTGGTGATCGCCTCAGGCAATAGGGCTGTTAACTTCGCCAAGGCCATTTACGACCTACCCGTGGTCAAGGTCGGCGATTTAGTAGGCGCCTCGGTTAGGGAGGCCATTGGGCTGGGCTTCCGTAAGGTAGTCGTGGCATCGTTGCCAGGGAAGGCCGTTAAGCTCGCGGCCGGTTTACTAAATACGCACAGCTCAGCTGGTGATGCGAGAATCGAGACAATCACCTGGGCCGCAGTAATGGCTGGGATCAATGGTGAGGCCCTACGTAAGATCGCCTCCTCTAAAACGGTCGGCGAGGCCTTGCATTACCTCGGTGATGCCGCGGGTAGGGTTATGGGGATAATAGCCGAGAGGGCGCTTACCAGGTTAAGGAAGTTGGGCAATGCTTCCCTCGAGATTGTGATATTTAGCGATAATGGTGAGGTACTCGCGAGGGTTGGCGACCATGAGTAATCCTCTCTGGCGGTACGTAACCCCTGGAATACCTGACGAATTATTTGAACGTGTTGGGGTAATCCCAATGACTAAGGAGGAGGTTAGGGCGTTGGTGATTTCGAAGCTTAGGCTGAGGGAGGACTCGAGGGTGCTGGATATAGGTTCGGGAACAGGCTCGGTGACTGTGGAGGCCGCCCTAATGGCCAGGAGAGGCCTCGTTTACGCCATCGATAGTGACGAAAATGCCGTGGAACTCACGCGGAGAAACGCCATTAGGTTTGGTGTGAGTGATAGGGTCATTGTCATACATGGTGAGGCACCTGAAGCATTAAATCAAGTGCCTGGTGAGGTGGATGCCGCGTTCGTAGGTGGTAGTGGTGGTAGGTTGAGGGACATAATCGTGGGCGTGTGTGGTAAATTAAGCGTGGGCGGTCGCCTAGTAATTGATGCAATAACCCTGGAGAACGCATCGCTGGCCCTGGCGACCATGGCCGAGTTAGGCTTCGTGAACGTGGAGGTCACAGAAGTCGTTATAGCCAAGGGCCTGAGGACTGGCGTTGGCACCGTAATGCTCTCGAGAAACCCAATATTCATAATAGCTGGCGAGAAGAATAGGTGTGGGCGGGTATCCTCGGTGGTAAGCATTAAGGACGCCATTAAACAGCGGTGATTAGGGTGGGCAAAGAGCTTAGTAATGAAGTGCCTAAGCTATACGTCATTGGGTTAGGGCCTGGCGATCCAGGATTAATCACGGTCATGGGTGCCGAGGTACTTCGTAAGGTTAAGCTTGTGTTCATACCTTACTCCACTAGTAGCAATAGGAGTTTGGCGTACACCATAGTCAGTAAGTACATTGGCCCAGACACCCAGGTGGTGTTCCTCGGTTTTCCCATGGTTAAGGAACCAAGTAAGGAGGTATTAATGGGGAATGCCAGGGCCATATGCGATGGGTTACGTAGGTATGGTAGTGCGGCGTTTGTGGTGCTTGGTGACTCATCTCTATACAGTACCTTCTATAGGATTAAGCCATTCATTGACTGCGATTACGAACCCATAATTGTGCCTGGGGTCTCCTCAATAATGGCATGCGCTGCCAGGGCCGGTGTTAATTTAGCGGTTGGTGATGAGTCGATAGTCATACTTGTGGGTGACGATATCGAGGGCTTAATGAGGGCTACGGGCTTTGCCGACACGATAATAGTACTCAAGGGGAGTGCGGACATGGGCAGGGTCGCCTCGCTACTTAGGAATTATGAGTATTCCGTGACTTACGCCAGGCGGTGCTATATGGATGGTGAGTTAATAATTAATGAGCCAAGTGGTGAGTTGCCTAGGGACTACTTCTCACTAGTCATAGCTAGAAGGATTTATAAGTAGGATAATGATCCTACATCGATGGTTGGGAAGGTGGTCTTCGTTGGGGCCGGGTCTGGTGATCCGGAACTCATTACCGTGAAGGGTATGAAGTACCTGCAGCAGGCCGACGTAGTTATTTACGCGGGCTCCTTGGTAAATCCGGATGTGCTTAGGTGGGCTAGGCCAGGCGCGGAGATTCATAATAGTGCTTCAATGACGCTTGAGGAGATCGTGGATATAATGGTCACCAGGGCCAGGGAGGGTAAGCTGGTGGTTAGGCTTAAGTCGGGTGATGCGAGCATATACGGCGCACTACTTGAGGAGATTATCGCGCTTAGGGAGGCCGGCATACCGTATGAGGTGGTGCCTGGGGTCACCGCGGCGTTGGCCGCGGCCGCCGTGCTGGGCATTGAGTTAACCTTACCCAAGGTTGCCCAGACCCTAATCATAACCAGGGCCTCGGCTAGGGTGACGATGCAGGGCTCAATAAAGGACTTCGCCAAGGCAATGCTCATAGGCGCGACGATGGCCATATACACCGGTGTTCACCTAATCGATAAGGTGGTTAAGGAGTTGAGGGAGGCCGGCGTGCCCGATGATACGCCGGTCGCGGTGGTTTACAAGGCGACGTGGCCCGACCAAGTGATAATTAGGGGAACACTGTCCGACATCGCCGAGAAGGTCAAGAGGGCTAGGATAACCAAGGACTCCGTGATAATAGTGGGTAAGGCCGCAGACCCATCCATCCTGGACACGCCGGTAAGATCGAGCGTCTACGACCCAAGGCACACCCACAGCTTTAGACCAAAGCCTAAGATCAACAGCGTAGACACTGAGTAAAACGGTGGACTAAGGCATGAAAAGCTCAATACATGTCATTGTAATAAGTAAAAACGTGGACATGGCTTGGCTAAAGCCGAGATAAATGGAGTTGGTTCAGAGCCTTGCGGATGCAAGCTTAATGAGGTGATGTACTAATAAGCACAAGATCACTTGGGGAAGTCATTAAGCTTAGCTTATCGTATGCTAAATTAAGCCTATATGGTGGGGAGGGTTACGTAGTCACAGAGATAATTAACGACCTACTAATCGACGTATCATAATTAACCCAGAAACCAGAGCATTGAAAAACAGGCCTAACAGCCGTATGGTAGTTATAAAGCTCAGTAATGATTAAGGACCAAACCTAATTATTAATTACACAATGAACAACGCAAGTCATTTTCTAGCATTAACAGTTCAATAAGCCCACAAACACTTTACATGCTGAGGTTGTAATCATGGATTAGTCGCTCGAAATGACTGCTGTAAATTAAGGAGTAAATTTACGGTGATATAATTGATAAAAATTCTGCGAATGGAAAGGCTTTTAAATAGGATGCGTATCCTACTACGTGATGTCGGTCGTCATGTCGAGGATAGGTAAGGTAACTGCAGCATTACTCACAATAATAGCGGTGGCAATAGCCCTTATAGCGACAATAACACTGTATGAGTGGAGTGCGCATAAGTCTACAACCCAAGTCGTCTCTTACGTCTACTACTCATCGCCTAATTTCGAAATCGTTAGTTACAATGGTACCTCCATTACTGTTGAGAATTATGGGTCTAACGTAACCATGAAAATACCCGTTAAGAGAATCGTGGCCGATAACACCGTCGCCATGCAGATACTAATCGATATAGGGGCTGGAAACACGGTGGTGGGTATTGAGGGCTACGCTAAGGAGCTTCCCTGGCTCTTTGGGAACTTAACGACACTACCGGCCGTGAGTCAAGGAATGTGGTCATGGAATTACGAGGAGATAATTAACCTAAAGCCCAACCTAGTCATAGAGTGGAGCTACGGTGTCCAAACAGTGAGGGGTAAGCTAAGCCCATTTGGCATTCCAGTGATTGGTTATGGACCTCAGGATAACTTATCATCATTCATATACCTCCTCGGGTTAATCACCAACCACACTGGCAATGCCGTGAAACTAATCGACTTCATTAACAATGTGCACCAGGTATTGCAGAGGGGCTTGAGTAAAGTTCCCACTAGGTATAAGGCCTACGTAATTTTCGATTACGAATACAGCTTATGGTTCACATCAGGCCCCTCTGGAGACCCGTATTGGGCGGCCGTCAATGCCGGCCTACAGCCATGCTTCAATAAGTCAATGCAGGTTGAGCCCAGTGCCGTGCTCCAATGTAACCCAGACGTCATAATCGCAGTGACGTGGAGTTTAAACCCGCATTCACTGAACGCCACGGCCTACTGCGAATCAATAATTAACTCAATAAGGAGCAACCCAATACTCAACACAACTAATGCCGTTAGGTACGGCAGGGTCATCGTAATACCCGGTTACTTAACCGAGGGACCGCCGCAGTTAATAGTCTCGTTATACATAGCCAGCCAAGTATACACGAATGCCTTCGGTGGCGTTAACGCCACTCAATACCTTAACCAATACTTCGAGGAGTTCCTAAGGACTGCTAAACCGGGTGGTACTTGGTGGTGCAGTGGGTGAGGTGGGGGTTAATAATGGCCGGCGGCTTGGCATTATTTCCGTTAATGATACTTGACATGATGATTGGAGCCTATGGAGTTAGCCCCATTGTCGTTTTGAAGGCAGTCATTGATGCGGTGGACCCCATATTCAATGTTCCTCACGACACATACCTAGTGGTATGGCAAATAAGGCTCCCCGAGACCTTAGCGTCACTAATACTTGGCGCATCGCTTGCATCGGCAGGGTCCGTACTGCAGGGGATTTTAAGGAACCCGCTGGCATCAACGTACACACTTGGTGTCTCAGCAGCGGCGGGTTTTGGGGCCGCCGTCGCCATACTCCTCGGCGCCGGCTACGTCATTAAATACTACCTACCTGTAATTACCAGGCCCTACCTAGTAATCATTGCCGCATTCATAGCGTCCTCACTCGCGGCATTGCTCGTCTACTTCCTATCCTTCATTAAGGGCGCGTCGCCCATCACAATAATACTGGCCGGCGTGGCTGTGATGTTTATATTCAGCACGGGGACATCTCTCATTCAGTACTTCTCCGGTAACCCCGACGTTAGTCATGCCATTGCCATGTGGATGCTTGGTAGTGTGTCTAACGTAACCCTCAACTACATACCATACATGGCACTATCCCTACTTGCAATACCCTATTACGTCTTAATATCCTGGAGACTAAACGCACTCAACCTAGGCGACGATGTTGCCCATAGCCTCGGCGTTAACGTTAGGAGTACAAGACTTACAGTAATGCTCGTGGCGGCATTCCAAGCAGCAGCCACAGTAAGCTTCGTTGGCTTAGTGGGCTTCGTCGACCTAGTGATACCAAACATAGTGAGGGCGATCATCGGTAACGACAATAGGTACTTAATACCGGCCTCGACACTCATGGGCGCCGACGTTACTGTGTTGGCTGACGTAGTTTCAAAGGCCTTGGTGCCGCCGTACGTGATACCCATAGGCGTTGTACTTTCAATGATTGGCGCACCATACCTACTGGCCATCATCATATCGAGGGGGACCCAGTATGGTTATGGGCAATGACGTGCTCGAAGTGAGGGATCTCACGTGCGGCTATGAGAAGCCAGTAATTAAGGACGTAAGCGTTAATGTTAGGGATGGAGAATTAGTGGCTTTAATGGGCCCCAACGGTGCTGGTAAATCCACATTGATTAGGTGCATTCTGGGCATGGCCAGGGTCTTCAGGGGCTTCATTAGGATTGATGGTAGGGATGCAATGAGGATGAACAGACGTGAAATCGCCAGGCTCGTTTCCTACGTACCCCAGGGTTACGTAGTTACATACCCAATTAGGGCATTTGACGTTGTCCTGATGGGTAGATTACCATACATGGGACTTAGACCAAGCAGCTTCGACGTGGACATCGCCATTAACACAATGAGGAGACTCGGCATTGAGTATTTAGCTAATAGAATGATTAATAGGCTGAGTGGTGGTGAGGCACAGCTTGTCCACATAGCTAGGGCCATCGCGCAGGGAGGCGTTTTGATGCTTCTTGATGAACCAACGAGTAACCTGGACATTAAGCACCAGGTTATGGTAATGGAAGTGCTATCGAGGATAGTACGTGAGGATGGAATTGCTGTATTAACCACAATGCATGACATAAACCTAGCCCTTAGGTATGCGGATAGGATTTACGTAATGCACAATGGTAGGGTGGTTGCCGAATTCAGCCCAGGTAATCTCAGTCCAAGTATTATTGAAGAGGTGTACGGCGTTAAAACCACCGTGATCGAACATAACGGTAGGCCAGTGGTGATAGTGTGAGCCGCCGCGTCGTCTTTCCATTTCCAGCCATCGTGGGGATGGACAAGGCCAAGTTAGCGCTTATCGCCGTTGCCGTTAACCCACTAATTGGCGGTGTCCTGCTTAGGGGTGATAAGGGGACAGGAAAGACCACGTTGGTTAGGTCCTTCGCAGACGTCCTCCCAGAGATTGAGGTGGTGGCTGACTGCCCATTCAATTGCGATCCACATGACCCGCAGCTAATGTGCGATTCATGCTATGTAAGGTATCAACGCGGCGAGAAGCTACCTATAACGATAAAGAAGATGAGGGTAATTGACTTACCCCTCTCAATAACCGTCGATAGGCTTGTCGGCACGCTGGACATCAAGAGGGCAATAACGGAGGGCGTGAGGGCACTCCAACCTGGCCTTTTAGCTGAGGCCAACAGGAACATCCTATACATTGATGAGGTTAACCTACTCGATGATTACATAATCGACATACTCCTGGACGCAGCCGCCTACGGCTGGAACGTGGTGGAGAGGGAGGGCGTGTCCGTCAAACACCCGGCCAGGTTCATACTAGTAGCCTCCATGAATCCCGAGGAAGGTGAACTCAGGCCTCAACTTCTCGATAGGTTTGGCCTCATCGTAGATGTAGAGGCTCCCAGGGACCAGGAGGTGAGGGCTGAGATTGTTAGGAGGGTTGAGGAATTCAATAGGGACCCCGAGGGCTTTTACAGAAGGTGGGAACCGGAGATTAAGAAGATTAGGGAAGGGATTAGGAAGGCCAGGGAATTGGTGAAAAGGGTTGAGATGCCTGATGACCTACTCAAGACCCTAGTTGAGACTATAATTAAACTGGACATAAGGACAAGCCGCGCCGAGATAGTCACGACAAAGACCGCTAAAGCATTAGCGGCGTTGGAGGGGAGGACTAGGGTCACCATGGAGGATTTACAGAGGGCCATGGAACTTGCACTACCACATAGGCTCAAGGCCCGGCCATTCGAGAGGCCCAAACCACCGATACTCCCTCAACCATTGATTAACGATAATGACACACGGAATGAACAACCAGGGCAAACACCTAACCAGCGAGGTGGCATGTCGAGGGATGGCATGAGCACGGCACAAGATGAACACAGCAATGCAGGTACTGGAGGTAATGTAGGCGGTGCGGACGGTAATTCCAGGAGGTATGGGGTAGCCAGCGTGGGTATTCCAGTGGAGTTTAGGAAGGAGTTCATACACGCTGGAAGCCATGGGCTGGGGTCAAGGTCCTCCTTCAGGAGGATTGTTGGTCAGCCTCACGGTATTCCATACATGTACCTACCAATTAGTAATAAGGAGGGCTCGGCTGATGTTGATTTAACGGCATCGATCGTGCACGCAGCGCTTAGGGGTGCGGGGTTGCCGATTAAGGTTGATTGGGGAGACCTAATGGTTAGGGTTAGGAGGGTTAGGGCCCCGAGGATCTCGCTGATAGTCCTTGACGCCAGCGGTAGTATGAACTTCATGAGAAGGATTGAGGTAGCAAAAGGACTGGTAAGGAGAATAGCCGAGGAGTCTTACGTGAAGAGGAGTTACGTAGGTCTCATAAGTTTCAGAGGCCGTGGCGTGGACGTGATTATCGAACCAACGAGGAATTACTGGCAGGTATTAAGTACTCTAGAGGGGTTACCAAGCGGTGGCGCGACGCCGTTATCTGCGGCACTCGCCTGTGCCGTTGACCTAATTAAGAGGTTGGGCCTTAAGTTGAGGGGTGATTACTGGGTCTACGTCATAACTGACGGTAAGGCCAACGTACCTTTAATGAGGGATGTCAGGGAGGAGCTCGAGAGCTTCATGGTCGAGTTAAGTAGGTTGGCTAAGGTGGTTATTTACAATACAAGGCCGCAGTTGATTTATGACCCATCGATAACGTACATTGACGTACTCAGTAAGTACGCGGTGGATACTGTCAGGGTTGGTGACTAACCATGCCAAAATGCCGTATACTGTTGATTACCAGGTCTTTAATGACTGAGGGATTTTATGAGGCATTAAACGAAGCATTAAGCGGAATCGATGATGTGGAATTCAACACAATTTATCTGGAGAGTTACGACATATATGAGGTTTCGAGGCAGTTATCCGCCGTGGCAAGGCCAGACATAGCGCTGCTAAGCCTAATGGGTGATCACCCAGAGCTGTTGAATTACCTAGGGAACTGGTTGCGCGAGGCGCCTGTCGTCATTACATTAAGCACTGGCCTAGAAACCGTAATGCTTACAAGAATTCACAATTATAAAATGGGGGATTACCTAATCGCCTCGTTATCTCCACGTAATGGTCCCACCCAGTCTATTAATTACTTCGACCCGAAAACCGTTTCCCACGTGCTTCATGAAATGTCTAAATCCCTTCCTAACCCTGTATCACGCCACCTTAAGAATTGGGCATTACTGATTGATTACTGGAGAAATTGGCGTAGGGAGAATATAATTAATATGGTACGGCTAGTACTCAGGGAATACTGCGGTATTGAGGCGCCAGCGCCGAGGCCGCCCATCGAGTTGGGGGATTACTGGATTGAGGATGATGAGGGCAACGTATATCACGGAATTAATGGACTCATGATGCGTAGGAGGTTAAAGGCGCCGTTCATAGTATTGTTAGCCTACTCGGGGCAATCGTACGATAAGGCCAGGAAGGTGATTACCCACATAATGAGGGGTAGGGCCGATGTAGTCCCGCTCCTTTCCAATTACGGCTACACACTGAGGGGCCTAAGGGAGTTGCTTAGCAGTGCGGGCGTTGGGGCTATACTCAACCTACAGTGGTTTAGGTTGGTTAGAAACCGTGAGGATTCCGACGTATTGCCTAAGTTCAACGTCCCCGTTATGAGTCCCGTGGCCATGTATGGTAGGGACGCTGACGCATGGATTAGGGACCCAACGGGGCTCAGCCCAATCGAGGTCATATACGCCGTGGCCATGCCTGAGGTCGACGGCGCCATAGAGCCCATCCCAATAGCGGGCCTTGTCAATAGAAACGGTGTTAAGGCTATGGAGGTAATCCAGGACAGGGTTGATAGGGTACTCAGCAGGGCTGATAGGTGGTTAACCCTTAGGCAAAAGCCCAATGCCGATAAGAGGGTCGTTATCATAATATATAATTACCCACCTGGCGAGGAGAACATAGGTAGGGCTTCATACCTCGACACGCTTAAGTCGGTTGAAGTATTACTGAGGAGGTTGTCGGAGGAGGGATTTAGAGTTAAGCCCGTCACTGCCGATACCATTAAGGAGTTCTTCGTGAGAAACCCAAACTCAGGCAGGTGGTCGGCCGGCGCCAATTATGTACTGGTCGATAGGGCTACGTACATGAACCTATTCAGTAAATTAAGGCCGGAGCTTAGGGAGAGGATCATTAAGCAGTGGGGTGAGCCCCCTGGCAATGTTATGACTAGGAATGGAGGCCTTGCACTGCCAGTGCTTGACTTAGGTAATGTAGTGATTGTATTGCAACCAAGCAGGGGCTGGCATGAGGATCCCAGCAGGATTTACCATGACTCAGAACTATATCCACATCACCAATACGTCGCACTGTACAGGTGGCTTGAGGAGGCTTGGCATGCAGATGCCGTTATCCATGTTGGGACTCACGGCACGCTCGAGTTCCTCCCAGGTAAGCAGGTCGGTCTATCCTCCAGCTGCCCTCCAGACGCACTTCTTGGGAATTTACCAAACGTGTACATTTACTACGTGGTCGTCGTTGGCGAGGGCACGATCGCCAAGAGGAGGTCATATGCCGTACTAATTAGCCACCTCTCGCCCAGGATAACCGAGGCGGGCCTCAGCGATGAGCTAAAGAGACTGCGTGACTTAATCGATGAGTACAGGGAGGCGAGCGTTATCGACCAGCCCAGGGCAAGCGCGGTGCTCAAGTCCATAGAGAGCATTGCGGGTAAGTATGGGTTGGAGGTGAAAGACCTCGAAGCCCTTTATGATGAGCTTATGAGGATGGAGCGCTCGGCAATGCCGTACGGGTTGAGGATCCTCGGCGTGGAGTTGAGCGATGATGAGGTCGTTGATTACCTAATGCTGGCGTTAAGGCGTGATAGGGGCGTTGTTAAGTCACTACATAGGCTCCTGGCCGAGGCAATGGGGTACAACTATGATGACTTACTCGAGCATCCAGGTAAGTATGCGAATATCCTAAGGTCAATAGACAAGGGGGTTAGGAGGATTGTCAGAGCATTGATTGTGGGTGGCGTTGATTCGGCGATTAAGGTGGCGGGGGAATGTGGTATTAAGGGCGATGATGCCAGGGCCGTGCTGAATTACGCGCGTGATGTGGTGGAGAGGTTAAGGCTATCGCCTAAGCTTGAGCTTGAGAACGTAATTAGGGCGTTGAATGGGGAGTACATACCGGCCGGTGTCGGTGGTGATTACGTGATGGACCCCGACGTCCTACCCGCCGGGAGGAACTTCTACGCGCTCGACCCACTTAAGATACCCAGCGAATCGGCGCTTGAGTTGGGTGCGAGGATTGCCGAGGAGAGTATTAAGAGGTACCTGGAGCAGTATGGTAGGTATCCTGAGGCTGTCGGCATTGTTGTTTGGGGAGGCCAGGAGTCGAGGACTAGAGGGGTCAGTATTGGGCAGGCATTGCGTTACCTCGGTGTTAAGCTTATTCATAGGCCAGGTAGTTGGGACCCCAGGTTGGAGGTAATACCTATTAAGGACCTCGGTAGGCCCAGGATAGACGTTGTTGTGACAATGAGCGGCGTGTTCAGGGACATGTTCCCGCACTTAATCTCGCTCATTAATAAGGCAGTTAGACTAGTCGCGGGGTTAGATGAGCCGGTGGATGTGAATTACGTCCGTAAGCACTACCTCGAGTTAAGGAATAGGTATGGTGAGGCCTCGTTAGTAAGGACGTTCAGCGAGAGGCCTGGTGACTACGGGAATAAGGTTAATCACCTAGTAGAGACGTCGAGGTGGAGGGCGGATACAGACATCGCCAGTGTTTATACCATGTACATGGGCTTTGGTTATGACGGTGACATGCGCGGTATGAGCTCGAACGAGCTCAAGGACCTATTTAAGGCATTACTGAGTAGGGTGGATGTCACTAGTCAGGTTCAGTCCAGCGTTGATTACTCAATAATCGACATAGACGACTACTACGCATACCTAGGCGGCCTATCAAAGGCCGTCGAGGTGTACTCGGGCAGGAGACCTCTGGTTCTCTACATAGACCTAACCCAGGACAGGCCTAGGATGATGAGCGCCAGGGATGCGGTGGGGTTCTACGTGAGGACCAGGCTACTCAATCCCAAGTGGATCGAGGGTATGAAGAGGCATGGTTACATGGGCGCCCAAAACATTTCGAAGCGTGTTGAGTATGTCCTCGGCATAGCCGTGACCATGAATGCGGTGGATGACTGGGTTTGGGATAGGGTTACGGAGACGTACGTGCTTAATGATGATATGAGGAAGTGGTTTATTGAGGTTAATCCCTATGCACTTGAGCAGATCATTAAGAGGCTGTATGAGGCGTATGAGAGGAGGTTGTGGCGCGCTTCAGAGGGCGTTATACGTAAATTAAGGGATATATACACTGAGTTGGAAAACGCGTTGGAGGGAGTTGGTTAATGGGGCAGGTAATTAATTTGAATATTTACGAGCTTCATTACCTGGCATTCACGATATTGGGCATAACATTGGGCGTCCTCACGATGTACTACATAATGAACAGAAGGGCCGTAATGATGTACATAGGCAGATTGGGGCAGTGGATCACCACGTTGTCCGGGCTACCCAGTTATTGCTCCTTACCGTTTATGGTCTCCTTCGTTAGTCCATCCACCGCGTCCTCAATGCTCGTAACCATGTATAAAGACAGTAAATTAACACGTAGGGAGCTATACATAGCATCTCTTATTAATGCATTCCCAGCCTTGCTCTCGCACCTAAGAACCCTCATACCCGTACTACTGAGCACCATGGACATGTACGGTTTACTATACCTCCTGATCCTCATGACCATTGGTTTCATTCAAATGATCATATTCGCAGTCCTCGGAAGAAGAGGTTCAAGTGAGCACAAGAACATAGACAGCGCTGCAAAACATACCGAGCAGGTTGTGGGTAGCTCACTCAATTTAAGGAGGGCCTTAAAATTAATTATGAGGATCGTATTAGTCACATCAATAACAAGTGTTGTGTTCGCTGTGCTTGAGGTTCTTGGGTTTAATAATTACATTAATGATTACCTATCCCACGAATTCAATGTCCTAAATCCATACTTAGCAAGCCTAATAGTGACCTACATCATTAGCGACAACGCAGCCTTCGCTGCCGCGGGTACGCTCATTAATGAGGGGTTCAACGGCATTTTAGTCGTAAAGTGGTTGTTGATTGGTTACGTGGCCTCATCATTAATACGTGGGATCAGGCATAATGCGCCTTATTACCTCGGTATTTATGGGCTTAGGGATGGCATCACCATAATGCTCATATCCACACTAACTAGGGCGCTCTTGGCATTGCTAATCCTAGGAATCCTCTACCTTATTTAGGACTTTTATGGACGCAGTGCTTATTAATAGGATGCTCATCCTACTACGTAATGAGCGTCGCGTTTAGGGAGGTCTGGTCTCGCGATGGTATGATGGCTCGAATATACTATCAAAGCTATAGCGATATCAACGTTAAGACGCTACTCATTGACCTAACACAGAGAAGGCGCGTGCTCAGTACAATGCATGGCATGGTTTACGTACGCTTCGTATGCAATAACTACGCACCACCGGATCTATGGTGCGCACTACATAGTCAGGGCCTTCGTGAGAAATACCTAGATTCCCTAATGAATCAGTTGGGGATAGCTCCAGGCGACTACGCATGCCTAGGCACCGGGGTGGACATGGATGACTTAGCGGTGGTAAGTGATGAGTATAGGGACGTGTGGGTGACGGCATTCACTACCGCCGGTGTCGAGTCAAACGCATTAAGGGTGGGCGTGGATAGGGCATCTACGTATGAGGTTAATGGTAGGTTTGAGAGGGTAGGCACTATAAACACAATACTGCTAACCAACGCCTCATTGACGGAGGCCGCCATGGCTAGGGCATTGATAACAATAACGGAGGCTAAGTGCGCGGCGCTCCAGGACCTCGGAATCACGAGTAGTTATACGCCTAGCCTAATAGCCACGGGGACGGGCACAGACAACGTAATGGTAGTTCCAGGCAACGGCATACGCATAACATACACAGGCGGCCACTCCAAAATCGGAGAATTAATTGGGAGGGTGGTCTATGAATCCGTCAAGGGGGCAGTGAGTAGGCATAGGGCAAACAGGACATAGGTCCACCTAACCCCTTACAACCGCCAGCCCTCAGTACATGTGGACTGAGCCCTCCCTGAGTATTCTCGTGAAGGCATAACTAGATAGGGTAATCCCAATCACTATGTATATTACTGCCAGGGTAGCCAATGGCCATAGGTAGTTAAGGAGTTGTTGAATACCGTAACCACTAAGCATGGCACCCCTAAGTCCTGATAATGCCCAGGTTAAGGATAATGAGTAACTTATGTACCTAAGCCATGTCGGTAGTACTGAGATGGGGAATACGACGCCACCCAGTAGGTTTGAGGCCACTGAGGTGAATAGGGCTATGGGATTGCCCTGCTTAACGATTAGGACCACTGCACCGGCAATTAGGTTTAGGCCGATTATTGATGCCAGGTAAAGTATTAGGAATATAGCCGTAGACAATGCATTGACTTTATACGGCACACCGAGTCCAAGCCCAATTAATAGGACCGTGATAGCACTTATCGAGTTTATAACTAACCCCCACACAGTACTATACATCATCAACGTCATAGGCCTCAGCGGCGCTGCTATTAGATATTCAAGAGTCCCAATCAATTCCTCATTCCTTATACGACCAGCCAGCGTCGTCACTGATGCAGAGAAGTAGCCCTGGAATGCCGTACCTACGACCATGAATGCCGTGTAATCCCTAATGGTACTCAGCCTCCCAAACCCTAGAGTAACACCAATGAAGAAGTATATGAATACTGGGATGACCCAATTAATCATCGTAAGCACGACCTGGGTCTTATACGAAACCCACATCTTCCAACCTCTAATCACAACAAAGCCATACAGCCTATCAACAATGCCCATCACAACCACCCCTCCCTCCTCCTCATAACCCTCTCCACCCTCCTGGCGTTGCCCTCGGCCACCGCAACCTCAACATCTATATCCATAACCCTGACCCTACCATTATACATGGCTAACTTACTCATTAACTCATTAAACCTATCAATTGTTGTTACTATTACGTACTCATCATTGCCAACACCCTCCACACTAAATTCGCTAAGCCCATCCACGGAGCCCTTAACTAGGACCTTAACGATCTTAAGGGCTGGAGCCTCATTGAGAATCCTCCTATTTATGTAAATGACCATGTCAGCCAACTCGATCTCCTGAGGATCATGGGAAGCCAAGATAACCGTTTTCCTACCCCTAAGGCCCTTAATGAAATTAAGTATGCTGTGCTTGGCATCAATGTCAATACCACTCGTCGGCTCATCAAGTAACAATACGTCTGGGTCATGCATCAATGTTCTGGCGATCTCGAGTCTCCTCATCATACCAGTACTATATGTTGCAACCCAATCATTAATCCTCTCACCTAGTCCTAATTCCTCAAGTAATTTCTTGGCTCTTACCCTAGCTTCCCTAAGTGATAAGCCATATAATGTGCCGAAGAAGACTAGGTTATCCATGGCTGTTATCCTCCAGTAGACCCCGCGATCCATGGGGGTCATAAGCCCAATCCTCCTCTTAGCCCTAATATCAGTTGACTCATAACCATAAATAAAAATCCGCCCACTGTCAGGAACCAATATACCAGCAGCAAGCCTAAGAAGTGTAGTCTTACCTGCACCGTTAGGACCAACGAGAACCACTATCTTACCCTCAGGAACCTCGAGGTAAACATCCTCAATAGCCACAATACGCCCAAACCTCTTAGTAACATGATCAAATAGGACGGCAGACACGAAGCCGTTATCGGAAAGCAATTAATAACACTTTCTCAAGGTGGAAAATAACCATTACGAGAAAATCCTTAAAAGACCCAGCAATGAAATGACAATTGCGGGGGTGCCCGAGCCTGGTCAAAGGGGGCGGACTTAAGGTCATAGAATGAGAAATCCGCTGGCGAAGGCCTGCGTGGGTTCAAATCCCACCCCCCGCACCAGGATATTATTTTTGTCACTATATTTGATTTAACCTAGGTTAATAACGGGTCTTCATCAGGAGGCATTGAGGGACCCCATGCTATTTTATCATAATTATTGATTCCTCTGTAAACAATAATGCATTTATAATCATTTTATTATAATATTTTACTTATCTATGGAAAAACTTTAAAACAATTTATATGAATGCATTTATGTGGGTGTCAAAGAGGGATATTATCCTGTAAGGTCTGCGGTAATGGCATCAATCTCCCAGTGGTTGGGTTATGGCATGGATGCCTATGATATGACGCTCGTGATAGCATTAACACCTATTCTAAATAAGGTGTTTTTACCGGCTGCGATATCACCGTTTCTCGCGAGTACCATTACGCTATTAGGGTATGCATTGACGCTGTTATTTAGACCCATTGGGAGTGCCTTGTTTGGGCATTTTGGAGATAGGATCGGTAGGAGGGATACCTTATTAATAACCCTGGGTGGTATTGGTGCTGCGTCGGCATTGACTGCGGCGCTACCTACGTATGCCCAAGTTGGTTTAGTGGCCTACGGGTTATTCGCAATGTTAAGAGCTATATTAGGGATATTTGCTGGTGGTGAGTATGCGGCTGGTCATCCCTTTGCCATGGAGCAAGTCACGCCTAGGTGGAGAGGGTTATTCTCTGGTTGGGTTCAGAGCGGTTGGCCTCTTGGCAGTGGCTTTGCTGGGTTGGTTGTGCTTGCGTTTGAAGGCTGGCTAGGGCCTGCCATGTACAGCGTGGGTTGGAGATATGCGTTTCTCACGGGATTAATACCTGTCGTCTTAGGACTGGCAGTAAGGCTAGCGATGAACGACACACCATTATTCCAAGAACTAAAGAAGGCCGGTAAGGTGGAAAAGGCGCCATTCTTTGCCTTATTTAAACCGCCAACATTATGGAACTTTCTTCAAGTGTTAATTGTGACGACGGCAGCTTTGATTAATTATTACGCGATAGCGATGGGTATGGTGAATTTAATACCAGCGGCGGCTAAAGCCAGTGCTGAGGTTACCGCAGTACTGCTGCTAATAACCGGGTGGGTTGGGCTTCCCCTTGATGTATTGGCTGGACTCATATCGGATTTCACAGGTAGAAGACGTTTGTTCATATATACATCAATAATATTCGCAGTATTATCCATACCAATACTATATGCCTTTGGCGTATTAGGCTTTATACGAGGTATTGTAGGCTATACCTACCTGGGGGTTTCCATAATGATGCTGTCAAACGCACTCTTATGGGGTCCAATACCTGCTTACCTAACTGAGCGTTTCCCGACCAGTAGGAGGGCCAGTGGCGTTGGCTTTGGCTATAGTCTCGGGCTTGTAATACCTGCATTCACATCAGTATACATATACTACCTACATAAGGCATTCCTACCAATTGAGGGGTCAATACCCTGGTTTACAGTTGCCATATACTTCATAATAAGCTTCGTACTTTTCGGAATAGGGGCATACCTAGGGCCTGAAACAAAGGGCGTGGACCTAAGAGAAATAACATAATCCATATGCATAATAAACTTAAAAATCATTAACTTATTTAGACCTATTAAGCAATACCAATAAAGGTTTATATTAGACTTAGTACCGATTTAGATTAGCCTTGCGTCGATGAGACCCGCGGAGTGCGGGCCTGTGAATCGATATCCGTCGGGCATGGAGCCCGGCACATTTTTATTTGTCTCGGCACACTTCATTAATTACATTCGTTATTATCTTCATGGCATTCTCAAAGTCATCCCTCGTAACGGACCCTAAACCAACCCTAATGCCATCATCTCTGCCGAAGTACTGTCCAGGCACGGTGAAAACATCCCTAGTTAATAATTTATTTGCGAGTATGTTTCCACTGATTCCTCGGCATTTAGCCCTAATGTAAAGTATGGGCATGTACTCCACATAACTAATATCAACATAATCGCTAACTTCATGAGTGATCCTCCTCATGATGTCGACGTTAGGTATTATTATGCCTAGGTTTCTCTCCCTAACCCAATTCCTATTTCGTAGTAGTATTGAAGCATATCTTAGGTTGAGGTCGATGACCAGCGGACTGACTAGGTCGAGTACTCCATTAACCTCTCTGATCACGTTCTCATCACCAATGACCCAGCCAACCTTAGCCTCACTCATTGTGTAGAACTTGGAAGTACTGAAGGTGAAGACCATGTTCTCCATGGGTAAGTCCCTGAGGTTGCTCTCCACGAATTCCAGGAATATCGAATCAATTACGGCATAGGCATTCCTCCTCCTCAGCTCGTCGCTTAATTCCCAAAGCAATTTCCTACCTAGGAATATGCCGAGTGGGTTGTTTGGATTTGAAAAGAGGAGTACCGAGTCTCTTTCAATATGGTTAAGTAATTCGGTTAGTGATTCCTTAATGTTCAATTCTGTTTGCCTTAAATGAAAGAACTTCGGCAATACCCTTATTGGTTCATACTCGGGTATTACAGTAACCACATTATCAATCCTACCTAATTCCCTCAATGCTGTCAAAGCGGCGAAGTTCCCCTCCTGTGTTCCATGGGTTATTGCCAGGTTTTTCCTATCAACACCGTAGATGCCCACTAAATCATCAATGAAATTACCAGCCTCGCCAAGCTTTACAATGTCATTTAGCGGTATTGGCTTAACACCACTACTCGACACATCGTACCTAGCCCTATGAGTCCGTAACCATATGAAGTGCCCGATCTCCACGGCTAATAAGATTATGCATTAATTATTAAGTAGTATCTATTTTGGGTAAACCCTAAATACTATATGCTGATGATCAGTTCATATGTATGAAAAGAGATTTGTATTGGTCATAGATCAGGGAACCACCGGCACAAGAGCTGCCTTGGTTTCTCACGACGGTTCAATAATGGGTTATGCATATCACGAGCATACACAGATTTACCCAAAACCTGCCTGGGTTGAACATGACCCGCTGGAGATTTGGGAGAAGACAAGACTCGTGATTAAGGAGATACTTAAGTTTGCTAAGGTTGATCCAAGGGAGATAGCGGCAATTGGAGTTACTAATCAGCGTGAGACCACGATTGTTTGGGACCCAAGGAATGGCCAACCTATTTATAACGCCATTGTTTGGCAGGATAGAAGGACATCGCCACTCGTGGATTACCTAAAGCAGAACTACATCAATGTTATCCAGGAGAGAACCGGCCTCGTACCTGATGCCTATTTTTCTGGGACAAAGATTTGGTGGTTACTTGATAACGTACCTGGACTTAGGGATAAGGCGAAAAAGGGCGAGGTTATCTTTGGTACCATTGATACCTGGATAATTTGGAACCTTACCAGGGGTAATAAGAATGTATTAACGCCTGAGAGAGTTGGTGCACATGTTACTGATTATAGCAACGCGTCCAGGACTATGATATTCAATATTCATAGGCTTGATTGGGATGATGAACTTCTCGAGATTGAGGGCAAGATTCCCCGGGACATTCTGCCTCTGCTGAGACCATCAAGTGACAAGAGTATATATGGCTACACAGGTCCCGAGGTTTCCCAATTACTGGGTGGTGTGAGTATTCCAGTTTGTGGTGACGCTGGTGATCAGCAGGCAGCCTTGTTTGGACAGGCTGGGTTTGAAGTTGGTGAAGTTAAGTCGACATACGGCACCGGTAATTTCATACTGATGAATATTGGGGATGCACCAATAAAGTCTAAGGCGAATTTATTAACAACAATATATTACTCGGTTGAAGAGGGCAAGACTAAGTATGCACTTGAGGGTAGCATATTCATTACGGGAGCGGCTGTCCAGTGGTTGAGGGATGGTCTTAAGATAATAGAGGTTTCCGATGAAATAGAGCCGTTGGCAGCCTCTGCAAATGATACGGGTGGCGTCTACTTCGTGCCTGCATTCACTGGACTTGGGGCGCCCTATTGGGATCAATATGCACGTGGTCTAATAATAGGTATTACGCGTGGCACTGAGAGGAAGCATATTGCCAGGGCTGTGCTTGAGGCAATAGCCTACCTGAATAGGGATGTGCTTGAGGCGATGATTGGCGATACTGGGATTAAGATACCTAGGATTAAGGTTGATGGTGGTGCGGCTAGGAATAACTTCCTAATGCAGTTCCAGGCGGATATAACAGGTATTGAGGTTTGGAGACCGGCGATATTTGAAACTACATCGCTCGGTGCCGGTTATTTAGCGGGCTTGGCTGTTGGTTTTTGGCATGATCTTGATGAGATTAAGCAGAATTGGAAGTTAGACAAAGTATTTAAACCAAGGATGGATCCAGAAACACGGGAAAGGCTTTACAGCGGTTGGAGGGCTGCTGTGCAGAGAGCCCTGGGTTGGGCTAGGGATGTGCCCTGGGCATATGGATTGTGAATAACCATTTAGGGCATTAAATATAAGGGTATTACACCGGAGCAATGCTTTAAAAACTGTGTTCTATTGTTAATTATATGAACAGCCAAAGAGTACCTAGAAGAAGTACATATACCGTTTTGTCAGCAATGGGATACTTCCTTGATGGTTATGATTTAAGTGTAATCAGCGTCTTCACCTACGCCCTTCTTCAGTATAAGTTCTGGCATTACACAAGCCTGGAACTGGGTTTTGTGAGTGGTGCGGCGTTGTTGGGGGCCATGGTTGGTGCAATAATTTTCGGTCCATTATTCTGATAGACTTGGTCGTAGGTACTTATATGTCTGGGATTTGTTGTTTTTCGTAATATTTGCCATACTTAGTGCGATTGCTAATGATATAATTCAATTAATTATTTTTAGATTCTTTGTTGGTTGGGGTGTTGGTGCTGATTATTCACTGAGTCCTGTGTACGCTACTGAGATGTACCCAACGGGTAGGAGGGGTATGGGCTATGGCTGGGTTTGGTCCTTCTGGAGTATTGGAGCGCTGGTTTCCTTCTTGATCGGGTATTATCTCTATATTTGGAATCCCATTATTGGGTGGCGTTGGGCTCTCGGCCTTGGCGCCATACCAGCCCTAATTACTGTAGTACTAAGGGCTAGTATGCCTGAGTCTTCGAGATGGAGGGTCGCTGTACAGGGTACTGAGGATGCTGTTACAGAGGCAAAGAGACTTTCTGTGGTTACCGGCTTAACTGAGGAGGAGTTGAGTAAATTAATAGAAATTGAGAGGAAATTAATGGATCAGGTAAGACCAGGTGATTGGCGTTGGCTATTCAAGGGTGATTTTGCTAAGAGAACGGCCATTGTGTGGACGCAGTGGATACTATATGATATCGGCTCCTACGGATTTGGACTATACTCACCCGCGATACTTGCAATGCTGGGATTTAAGGGCGCACTAGCCATACTTCTCTCGTCATTACTCTACGTACCTGGCTTCCTGGGCGCCCTGGGCGCTGCATACCTAAATGATGTTTGGGGAAGGAGAAGGCTTCAATTGATTGGCTTCGGCGGTTCTGCCCTTGGTATGTTATTTGTTGCCCTGGCTGCTCTTTGGCAAAGTACGCTTGCCCTCGTGGCGATATTCATTGGCATAATAGGACTTATATTGTGGTATGGAATCGGCAACTTAGGTCCTGGGAATACCATGGGACTTTATGCAATTGAGTTGTTCCCAACTAAGCTAAGATCGACATCGATGGGTTCCGCGACGGCAATAACGAGGTTCGTATCGTTCTTAAGCGCCTTTGAATTTCCATACATTGCGCTAGCCATTGGTAAGTTATCCTTCTTTGAGTTCTTGTTTGTTGTGACGCTTGTTGCGTTTATTTTCACAATATTCTTTACACCGGAGACCAAGGGTATTCCTCTTGAGCTTATTGCCATAGCCAGGACAAGGGCGCCAAGCCTGTATCCTAAGCTTGAGATTCCTAGCGTTGAGAAGCGCCAGTAATATTTAATTGCCCTGAATTATACTATTTAAAACGATAAAGGGTATGGTTTTGGTTTTCGGCCATAGGGGTGCCATGGGTTATGCCCCTGAGAATACGTTGCCTTCGTTTAGGATGGCTGTTGATATGGGTGTTGATGGTGTCGAGCTAGACGTTCACATGACTAAGGATGGAGAGATCGTGGTTATTCACGACTTTACTGTAGATAGGACAACGAATGGCAGCGGTTATATTAAGGACTTAACCCTGGCGGAAGTTAAGAGTTTTGATGCGAGTGCTAGGTTTGGTGGTAAGTGGCGTGATGTTAGGGTGCCAACGCTTGAGGAGGTCTTTAGGGAGTTTGGTAGGAGGATTAAGTATAAGGTTGAGATTAAGCGTGGCAGTGATTACTACCCTGGTATTGAAGGTAAGGTTGTTGATTTAATTAGGCGTTATAACGTTGATGCTCAGGTAATTTCCTTTGATTTTGATGCCCTAGGTAATGTTAGGGCTATTGATAAGGATGTGGAGATTGGTGTAATATTTGTTGGTAGGATTGCTTGGTTCATTGATATTGCTAAGAAGTTGGATGCGCAATGGCTACATGCATCTCACGATCTAATAGATGAAAAAGGTGTTGAAATGGCACATAGATTTGATTTAAGGGTTGGTGCGTGGACTGTGAATAATGAGGATTATGCAAGACATTTAGTGAGAATTGGTGTTGATGACATTACGAGTAATTACCCAGATAGGATCCTTCGTGTTGTTAAGACCGGTAAGGTGATTTAACATGGAGTTTGATGTTGCTGTAATTGGTGGTGGAATTAATGGCTTATTCACGGCACTAGACATGTCCTTAAGGGGCCTGAAGGTGGTGCTTCTTGAGAGGGGTAGTATTGGTGGTGGGACTAGTGGTAGGATGCATGGTTTATTGCATAGTGGCGCTAGGTACGTGGTTACGGATCCAAAGGCTGCCATCGAGTGCGCCGAGGAGAATAGAATAATCGCGAGAATAGCTCCTCATGCAGTTGATGACACTGGTGGTTACTTCGTGGCCATCACTAAGGATGACCTAGATTTCCAAGAGGAATTCATTAGCGGCCTGAGGAGAGCTAATATTGATTATAGAGAGGTTGATGCTAGGGATGCGGCTAGGGAGGAACCTAACCTAAACCCTGAGGTTAAGGCCGTTATTGAGGTCCCCGACAAGGTAGTATACGCTAGGGAGTTATTGATGAGTACTGCTATTTCTGCATATAACGAGGGTGCATTAATAATACAGAATGCTGAGGTTATTGGCTTTGATATTAATGGTAATGAAATAACGAATGCAAGGGTCAGGGATGACGCTACAAGCAATATTAGACGTATTAATGCAAGGGTTTTTGTCAATGCTGCCGGTCCCTGGGCTGGTCGAATTGCCAGTATGGCTGGTATAAATGTTGATATTATGCCCACGATGGGCGTTATGGTGGTTTATAGGCATAGACTAACCAGGAGAGTTATGAATAGGATGAGACCTCCGTCCGATGGAGACATACTACTACCCTATGGTTCTGAGTCTATAATGGGTACAACGGCGGTCATTGTGGAAGACCCGGACAACCTAGCAATAACTAAGGATGATATTGATTTCCTAACGTCCGAGGGTTTTCAGATGGTTCCTGCACTGGCCAAGGAGCCTGTTGTCAGGGCATATGCCTCGGTTAGGCCATTGATAAGTGTACCGTGCGCTACGGGTAGGGAGGTAACCAGGGATTTCATGGTTATTAAGCATGAGAAGCCCAGTAATCTTGTTTCTGTTATTGGCGGTAAATTCACCACAGGTAGGTTAGTGGGTGAGAGAATTGCTGATGAGGTTTCAGGAATACTTGGTGCCAATAAAGCATCAAGGACCAGTAGCTATGTGTTGTTTGGCGCTGATTTAAATAGGGATGTTAAGGATCTCGATATTGAAGCCAAATCAATAATACAATCATTTAGGGGTAGTGTTGATGAGGAGCGCGGATTAATCGCCGCGTTGTCATTAATACTTTATCAAGCCTCACGTAGAGGTAGATCATTGCTTGGGTGGTAATGATGATGAAGGAATTACACTATAGTGGTTCGTTTACCGTGAATAAACCGCCAAGTGATGTTGTTAACTTCATAACTGATTTACCAAGGGCCATTATCTGCATACCTAATATAATTAATTACGAGGTTTTGAGTAAGGATAAAGCTAGGGTTAGATTTAGGGTTGACTTGGGTAATGAGGTGCCCATTGCAGAGCTAAGGAGGGTGACTACCGATGCGCATATTGAGTTGGTCAGCGCATCTGGTAACGAGATTAGGTATAAGGTTGATGGCAGGGCTGCGGGTAGCACAATAAGCATTTCCCTGGTTATAAAGGTCGAGGGTGTTAATAATGGCTCTAGGATTAATTGGGATGCCACGGCTAACCTAGGTAGATTACTTCAAATGATAGGTAGGTTCGTTAATATTGATTCCCTGGTAAAGAGTATCTCGGAGGACACGATTAAGGGGTTTATAGGATGCTTGTCAAAGTAAGTAATCTATATAAGGTCTATCTTTAAAAATTAATTAATAAAAATCAAATAATGCCTCAAATTATTGAAGATAAAATACAACTAAGTACTGGCATTAATGTCCATTACAGGTGTTGGCTTGCAGATAAGCCCCTGTCCCTTGTTGTTGGAGTCCACGGATTCGCAGAACACAGTGGCAGGTACTCTAACTTCGGATCTTACTTATCAGGCAATGGATATTCATTTTGCATGCATGATCTGAGGGGCCACGGATTAACCGCTGGGCCCAATAACCTAGGCTATGTTGACAGCTTTAACCTGTTTCTAAACGACCTAGAAAACTTCATAGAATTAATGCTTAAGAAAACAGGCTTTAACTCTGCAATCCTATTCGGACACTCAATGGGTGGTCTAATAGTGCTTCATTACTTGGGCAGGATTAGTAAGGGGATACATGCGGCAATAACAAGTGGCGCAGCGGCAATTGTGAACATAAGTACAGGTTCTTGGTTAATGCTTTCCCTACTTAACGCATTATCGCCAAGGTATAGGTTGAACCTGCCAATAAATCCTGAATTCCTAACGCATGACAAGAGGGTTGTGGAGGAGTACATAAATGATCCGCTTGTTTATAAGAAGCCCACAGCTAGAATGCTACATGAGCTTATTAAGGCTTCAAGAGACATATGGAAGTATATAGGTAATATATCGGTACCCATAATGATGATGCATGGCGGCGAGGACAAGGTGGTGCCACCAAAGGCCACGCAGGATGCATTCAACAGATTAAGGGTTAGTGATAAGGTGATCAGGATATACAATGGCATGTACCATGAAATACTTAACGAATTAAACAAGGAAATAGTTTACAAGGATATACTGGACTGGCTAAGGACCCATACTTAAACACGCTGCCATTAATGTTAATATCATGGATCTAGTGGTAAGCTACCGTGTGCGCATGCCAATGAATATAGCTATTCAGTAAAACTCACTTTTACGGCTTTTTAATACCTATAAGAGCTTTAGTAATGGATCGCTTACCACATAAAGAACGAGGCCTAAGATACACGAAGTCGGGCCGAACTCAATCAGTGCACCTCGGTTTAAGGACCAGGTTGTTCGCCCAAGTTTTATTCATCATTAAGTGATTTATCCTTGGGTGTTATCCCCATGAATAATCATGTTAATGATCAATGTAGTACTATTGTGCATATTGCCCTGAATTATACCTTGTTCTATTTTAAATAAGGTTTTACTAGTACACTTGCATTCTTAGTGTATTATTAATTATTGTAAGTATGCGGTAATTTTATTACATAGAATTAATGTCAATTGATGGATGAGAATGATTATGTGATTAATTGTAGGGAGGTTAATGAGAATTCCCTGATTGGTTCGTCTATTAGGGAGATTGTTAATTGGGCCATCAATAAGGTGGTGAATAATGAAAGGGCGCTGACCATAATGGGTGAAGCAGGAAGCGGTAAGACAACCGCACTCCTGCTAATAATGAATAAACTGAGGGAGCTGGGTATATCCACGGCTTATGTAAATACGTATAATGAGCTTGGACTCAGGGCTATTAAGATGATTAACTGCCATAGTGATACCAATGCAAGAGTTTTGCTTGTTGATGATATAGATGCAGTGTTTACAATGCCAAAAATGGCCCAAGGATTCATTAATAAAGTGATCGGCTTCAGGGGAACGGTGATCGCTTCATTAACGATACCGTTGCTCATAGGTAATGAATTGGAAACCCTCGAGCCATTAGTAAAGTTTCTATATTCGGCTTCAAGAATGATCATTAAATATCGTGATGATGAAATAAGGGCCTTTGCAAAAAGAATTGGTGTTACCAGTATGGAGCCTACCATGAGGACCCCTGGGATGGTCCTAAGGAATTTCAGGAGGTGGAGTGGGAGTAATGGTAATTCCTTAATTAATAAGGTGCTTAGTGATGGAAGTAATGAAGTGGTGTTATAGGATTCCGTGAAATTCCTCCCTCATCTTATCAATAAGTAACCTAGCGCAATCAAGGATGTTTGTGCTACCTAGGTCAATTAGGTTAATCCCAATTCCATTGATCCTGAAGGACTCTAGATCGATCCAAGTGACTCTCAGCAGATCTTGATTTATGCTACCCTGTACTATTGATACTGCAAGCACAGGATTCCCATTAATGATATACTCCACTATGTTATCTTTCTCATTGGTACTAACATCAAAGTAATCCCTAAGTAATTCAAGGTCCTTCCTTAACACGTAAACCTTAATGATATCTTCACTAAGCTTGTTCACGCTTATGAGGTAATCCGCAGCATCCGTATTTGTCGGTACCCTATTCAAGCCCTTAGACAATAGATGTATATAACTATCCGCAAGGATCTCAAGACCTAAGTGCGCTGGATTAATTACGAAGTACAGAGGTAAGTTTATCAAGCTTTCAATAATAATACTAGTTGGGTTCTCGAAGACCTTCTCCAGGGGCATCAGTGGTTCACCATCCATGGGTTTAACCCTAATGTTAACTCCGTACTTCCTCAATAAGGTCTTGTCAAGATAAACTACCCTCTCTCCCTCATAGATGTGCTTGTCCTTGCATGTTATTGATAGAGTCCCCTCACCAATGCCTATCGATATACAGTCATTGAATTCTGCGTATCTTATATTGTCAATGGCCCAATTATTAATCTTGGCTAGGTCAGCCAGTAGGGCTACTGCGTCCTCGGTAATTACGTAATCAATGTTCTTTCCATCAATCCTATAGTCATAGGCATTATATGGATATAGCTCAATTATGTCTTCAGTACTTAGTGAAAGGATCGAATTCTCCTTAATTGCCTTAACTATGAATGTTTCCTTGATCATATCCTCAGCGATCCTCTTGATCCTTACAAGGACCTCAAGTGCATTCATTTCATTTAATGATTGAAATTTAAATTTAAAAACTTATCAAGTATAATTCACCATTATTATGACAATGAACCAGCACCCAGAACCCAAGTATAACTTATTTAAATCCATGAGTAAAAATGCTAAACGTGGATATCCTTACAATTAAGGAATTCTTCAAGGAAAAACTAAGCAACATATATGATGCATTCAGCGCCTATGAACCATTACTTAGAATAAATACGGACAGGGCTGTAATAATCGGTGATCTACATGGTGATGTCGAAACATTACAAAGGATAGTAAACAAGTATCCGCCGGATAAATGGACCTACATAATGCTTGGGGATTACGTAGACCGAGGGGAAAATCAAGTTGAAACCCTATACCTCGCATTAAGGTTGTTTCTTGAAAACAGGGCAATACTACTTAGGGGAAACCATGAGTCACCACTCACAAATTACGATTATGGCTTCTACCTAGAGTTGCTAAGGAAACTTGGTCCATACGACGGAGTTTCAATATATGATAAGCTTAAGGATGTATTCTCGCAAATGCCAATATCCGCAGTTCTAAATGACAGGTACTTCCTGGTGCATGGAGGCCTACCCATAAATAATGCAAGTATAGATAGTATAGCAAAATTACCAAAGCCAGATGAAATACCCAGTAATGAAACCACATTTCAGTTACTATGGAATGACCCATCAGATAATGTAAAGTACTACGACGAAAACAGGGCCAGGGGGCCGGGTACTTATGTATTTGGTTCATCAATAACCGAGAACTTCCTTAACGAGAGCGGATTACGAATGATAATCCGCGGTCATGAATACGTACTCCAAGGCTTTAAGTGGAACCATGGAAATAAGGTGCTGACAGTATTTACATCAAGGGCAGGACCATACAGTAATGTTAATCCACGTATAGCATTAATTAATGGAGATGCACTTGACATAGTGGATGCATCGTAGTATCTTGGAATTTGTATAAAGGTTGATGCCCAGGCATTAAGTCATTGATGTACTCAGTCTGGGGCTTGGCTCGGTCATTGATCCCAATCAGAGGTGGTCATCATCAGGCCGTGGTTAGGGATCCTCGATCTCTCTAGGGCTGGGAACTTACGTGGTGCTATCTAGCTTATTTAATTAGCTAACTGTACTAGAATGATTTATAAAGGGGTCTCCTTTCATTATCCTGTAAGGCGGTTACTACGTCCGAATCCGAGAGACCAAGAAGGAGAAGCTTCCAAAGAGGTAGAGGTAGGGGTCCACGAGGCCCCAAGCCAGTAAATGTTGGTGACGTGATAGAAGTAAGTATAGTGGAAACATCAAAGAGGGGCGATGGCATAGCCAGAGTAAAGGGTTTCGTGATCTTTGTGCCTAATACGAAGCCAGGGGATAAGGTTAAGGTTAAGATAACTAGGGTAGGTAGGTCATACGCAGTTGCTGAACTTACCCAGGAAGGAGCAGAGACCAGTTCGCAACCGGAAAGTGTTGAGGAAGGCGAAGCAGAGGGTTTTGAGGAGGAATCCGAGGAATAGGCCCTTTACTTACATTAAAGTCATAATCAAAATTCTCCGTTTAATATCCTTTTCAGAACTTCCCTTGGGCCCTTCGTTATGGAGAACCTTAACAAGGACAATGGAACCTGCGAGTACCAAGTTTTTCCGCTCATGATCCTCCTGATCAAACCCCTGGTATTAGGCATGGAGAAAGCGCTTATTCCTAATCTACCCATCGCTAGGTGATCAATTCCATAAACACTTAATGACAGGTAGTATGCCAACGATAAATTTTTGATTACAGGTTCAATTAGTCTCAGGTAATTTCTCGAGAACTCACTAGGATTACTGGAGCGTCTTAGTGCAAGGACTGCTAGGGTACCCGTGTACATGGCATAAAATATACCCTCACCCGTTGTTGGATCTGCGAACCCACCAGCATCACCAGTTAGCACTATTCGCTTTGATGTTAATATTTTACGGGGCCTAATTGGTATCGGGTGACCCAATACTACACCGGCATTTAATCCTACTTCACTTACATATTTAATTAATTGAGTCCTGTAGTTAGACCATAATATTGAGCCGATCCCAACATCATACTCGTTACCGCCTCTTGGGAAAACCCATGAATAGCCCCACTTAATCCGCGTCATGTCTATCATGCATAGATCATCGTAGTTTCCATGCGATATAGTCATGTATGCTATGGCATTGTATTTCCTTATATCATTACCAAGTCTCTTTGCAATTATGGAGTTAGCGCCGTCAGCAGCTATTACGTATTTACCAATATACGTATTGCCAACGCCAACCACATTAACATGATCGTTACCAACATTGAACGAGGTTATCCTATCAATAACGTAATCAGCGCCTTCCTCCAGGGCGCTCGTTAGTAGGTAATTATCAAATTCGTTCCTAGAAACCACACTTATTATTGGTTCATTATCTGTTAGAACGAAGGAACCGGCATTATTAATGACGGCAACTCTACGGCATTCATACTTAATAACGCTACTTAGGTCAATGCCGAGGTTCCTTAATAATAGAGATGACTTTTGAGTTAATCCACCACCGCAAGGTTTCATCCTTGGGAAGCGAAATCTGTCGATAATAAGTACTCTAAGGCCGAGTCTTGCAGCCACATAGGCAGCCGTAGAACCCGCTGGTCCAGCGCCAACTATCACTAGGTCGTATGCCTTGTCCATACTTCACTGTAACCCACATGGTCTGCTTTTTATTACTATACCCAAATTGCCTAGTGGTTTTGTGGCACTATTAACCTGAGCCCGTACATCATTATGGCCACTATACTCGCTATGTATATAGTCGTTAATAATTGCTTATTAATTACGAGAACTATCATAACCATTACAAGAATCGAGATAGCTAAGATCTCATGTATTAAGTCCTGAAGTAATGCATTCCTATGTATTGCATGTTGGAATGAAGTTCCCTTTGGTGTTGGTACCCATTCCCAGTCATCAGTCAGCAAGGATTCCACTGAGTATATTAGCATTGGGAATGATAGGAATACCATGATTAATGCGCTCTTGACAGCATTTGATATGGAGTCCCATGCATTATAACCTACGTACTTGCTTATGGATAGCAATGCTATGATAAGGGGAAACGCGATTAATATATTGGTTATCTCAAGAAATAGTATTGGCATTGGCGGTATTAAAACACCTATTATTGATAGAACCACGGTGATCAATATAGATAATGCTGCAAATGATATGCTGGGAAATTGAAGCATCCAGAGGAGACCATCAACCTTTTCCCAAACAGTAGTGCCTTTTGAGGATAATAGTAAACGTAGATTATGCTTCATATTCCATATGCCATTAAACAGCCACCTACTGAACTGCCTTTTCAATGATGGGTAGGTATACGGAACCTCACAATAAACCACAGAATCCAGCAACCCCACCCTGTAACCCATTGCCCTCAACTTTATGCTTAGGTCAAGGTCCTCACCCGTGCACCTACAGAACCCATTAACGGAACTAAGAACTCTTCTCCAGATCACGAGGTTATTGCTACTTATAGCAGGGAAACCACCGCCAAGGAACCTACCCCTAATGAACGTCTCGTTATAAACATCATACATGAACTTCATAAGCCTCGCAATTGAATTACTAACCGTGTAATAGCCCTTCCAAACGGCGGTGACAGCATCATAGCCACCAAATAATGCCTCCACGGCCTTCATTAAATAATCACTTGGCAATATCGTATCTACGTCAAACACTGCAATAACATCACCCACAGCATACTCAAGGCCAAAATTCAACGCACCGCCCTTGTAACCCGTATTGTCCTCCCTACGTAGAATCCTGACATTGAGTCCCAATCTACGTACCATTGGTTCCACGTACTCGATAAGGCTGTTTACGTAATGTTCAGGATCATCACTAATGTATATAACCTCAATTAGGTTCCTGGGATAATTAAGCCCTGCAATGTTTTGAAGGCTTCTCTTTATTGTTACTGCATCCTCGTTTTTTATTGGTATTAATATTGATACAAGGGGTAATTTACGGAATCCTGCGCCATTACCTACTGTATTGCTTCTTCTTCTCGGGTTCTTCGTATACCTTAATCCAATCATACTGTACCTTACCAATACCGCTATTTGTATGAGACTTAATGCAAGCATTGCTATTGTCATTATGTATGTCACAAACAGTATTGACATTGACACGGGGGTTAACGGCCTTGTTATTACTCCCCAGGGATACTGATTCATTACGTATTGCTGAATTACCTGTCTAACAAGCTCCTTAATTTCAAGGTATTCACTAGCACTCATTATGTAATGCATGCCAGACAATAAAACCCTTAATTTGCATTTCTCTCACTTATTCAATCAATTCCTGAAGCCTTAACAATGCATGCTTATAATCCATTGATAACACCAGTAACTCTGTGTCTCCATACCTTGATAATAGTCCTTGCTCAAGCAAGTCCTTAATGCTATCCTTAATACCCTTCCCAGTTAGTAATGAGTATATTGCTATAACTCTCTTGGCCTGTGCTGATATTTCCATGTCGATCATTTCACCGTATACCCTGGACAATTCCTCGGCAATACCCACCAATTCCTCAAGGGTGGTACTACCCACAATCCTTATTTTGGAGCCCTCCATCTCAGCATTAATGCCCTTCATGTGAAGAATATCAATTACTAGGTCAATTGGTATGGCAGCACTGAGCCTAGCCTTGTTCAGTATTATCGATATGTCATATGTATAAACACCGGATTTACCTCTCATTAACTTAATGTCGTTATAGATCTTCCTGATTTCCATGGAATAAAGGCTAACTTCATGGGGCTCACCCTGTATTGAAACCCAAACCCTTATACCGTTGCCAGTATCATATCGAATAAGTATCTCCTTGCTCTTGATCTTACTCGTTACCATTTCCATGAATGTTAATGCCTCATTCATATTATTAAATGTAAAAACGATCTCCCTACGCACTACCGATCACACCCAATAATGAGGCGTGAGTTATAAGGGTTTGGGTCCGGTCATTACTTAATATGTTCCTCCTTCTTTATGTTCATCTCTGCACTTCCGTTGGGCTTCACATATCGCCACTGAAGAGTTAAGATTTAATCCTGATAACTCCGCGTTTGCAATACCCTGAGAGGAATATTCGTAGCTCCAATAGAGTCTTTACTAACCATGAAGCCACACCTAACTCTTGATTGCAAATTGGGCACGTTGTTGATGTGCCTTTCATATTGATGAATATCATCAGTATGTGAAAGCCAATAGCAAAAACGTGATTAGAAATGCCATCAGTTGATCATTATCAATCATAAGTGTTAATAAAAAATTGAAGATCCATAGCGATAATTTTAGGTTTCAGGTAGTACTGATACGGTAATGTGGTGCGGCATACTATAGACCTTGGCTATCTCATTCTCGATCTCGGTGGCGATATCATGGGCCTTAGATACACTCATATCAGGCGGTAAGTAAACAAGTATCCACATAACGCTCATTCCCTCTATATTAATAACGTGGACATCACCAACATGACCACCATATTTAGAACTAACGGCTTCAGCCATCTTCCTGATCTCGGTAATATTAATATCCTTATTATCAGGTTCCAAATGAACCCAAACCCTTGCGTTAGGCACAGCCTGCCTGATGTTATTCTCTATATTTCCTATAACGCGGTTAATGCTGCTTAGCCTAGCATTACTCTTTACGACAACGTGCATACTAACTATTATGCCTATTTCATGGGAATTTATTATGTCCAGGTCGTGAATATTAACGATCAGCGGATCCCTGATCCCAGCAAGTATTTTCTCAATTTTTTCACGAAGTTCAGGTTCTACGTGAACCATGACAATGGATTGCCCGATTTCATGCTTTACGGCAGATTCAACATTATCAGCCACGTCATGAGCCTCTGAAATACTTAAGTGATCTGAAACGCTGATTGTTACCTCCACGTGAGCCATGGAACCCACCCTTCTGGCTCTAACGTCCTTCACAGAGGCAACACCAGGTACCGAGCTAGCTATATTCATGACCCTCCTAACAAGATCCTCGGACGTCCTATCCATTAACTCATCTATTGACGTCCTCATTAGGCGAATACCAATTATTGAGAAGTAAATTACTATTCCAAAGGCCACCATGGCATCAAGCAGCGTGCCCCACCTATCAAACAATCCAGTGTTGAACCTCTCTATTATTAATCCAACGATCATGAGAACCACCACGGAAGCCGAAATGGCAATATCACTCATGAAATGATAGGAATCAGCCTCAAGAGCCCTGCTATTCCACTTAACAGCCATTCTTCTCAGTGCCCTTGATCTATTGGTATCAATTATTATCGCTATGGACATAACAATAATGGCCACGACATCAGGGCTAAATGGAACCTTCATTATTATACGCTCAGCGCTCTCATAACCAATTAGTATGCCAGCTATGATTATGAATAAGGAGCCAAAGAGCCCGCCAATGCTCTCGGCCTTACCATGGCCAAACGGGTGCTCCCTATCGGGAGGCTTAGAGCCGACACTAACTGCAATTAGTGTTATTGTAGTTACTAGGATATCGAGAAATGTATGCATTGCCTCGGCTAGTACGGCCAAGGAATTCGTGAGTAACCACGCAGTGATGTTCATTATTGTTATTAATACAGAGGCAAGTAACGAGAGGAGCGCCACCCTGGTCTTCTCATTCCTCATATACGAGGATAGGCTTCTCATGCTTACTTCCCTATCGTCTGAATCATTAATTAATCTATCTTTATCCATGTTCTCTAAATCGATATTAAATTTGATATCGATTTAAAAAACTAACTCTTGGGAAGGGTTTATTAATCCCTACTTTAGGGTAACCCTAATGAACATTAATACACACGCCAGCTTAACACCAATGATGAACCTTGCAATTCTGGGAGTGGTTGCAACAATACTTGGACTCGGGATATTCAACATAAACTTCCTACTACACCCAACAGGCCAATTAACAGTAACCGAGATACTGGTAGTATCCCTATTTCTAGGAATGCTCCATGGCATAACGCCTGACGAACACACATGGCCAATAACCTTCAGCTACGCAGTCGGCGAGTATAGTAGTAAGGGTGGCATGAGGGCAGGGTTCCTATTCTCCCTTGGTTTCACGCTACAGAGGGCGCTCCTAACTACGCTGGGCTACATAGGACTTGCCTACATCTACATGAGGTACAACCTAGATGGGCCAGTCTACTTCATAGTTGGACTGGTAATGGCAATAGCAGGTTCATACATCTTGAAGGGCAGGTACTTCCACCTACCAATCGATGTATTGCTTGGCGGTCATCAACACCACACCAATGAAGCCAGAAGAATACCACTTCATGAGGCTCATCCCAGGGAGGTCCCAATAAAGATGACCATTGTACATGGACTAATAGCGGGCTTTGGCTTTGGGGCTTACGCATCAATAATAACATTTGTACTCGCCCCAGAAATGCCAAGCATCTGGTATGCACCATTACCTGGTTTAATGTTTGGAATAGGCACAATGATAATGCAGATAATACTCGGCGCGATCTTTGGTGGATTGTTAAGGGCTAAGAAGTTCACCGAGGAGGAGGTCAAGTACGTTGGTAGGAAGACCGCAGGAATTACACTGTACTATGGAGGAATTGTATTTGCACTGGTTGGTTTATTAATAATCTTCCTGCCGCAAATTGATGCATGGGCAATAAGTACCGGAATACCAATACCAAACCTTGATGCAATAGACATAGGCTTCTTACTGGTGATCTCGGTTGTCGGCATAATCGGACTCTACGGCATAATAAAGTCATACAGAGAAGCGGTCAAAGTCCATAGGATAAACTCAACTAACCCAAACTCTAGTTAATTAAAAACTAATTTTTACCAATAAGGTAAAATAAAAATCTACGACTTTGACTCGGTCTTTATTAGTGCCAGCGCTTGGACAACCCTCCTCACGAGCTCCAGGTCGGCCTTAACCCTGGCATACACATCATCAGGTACCTCACCCCTTGTCTTACTATCCTCAAGCTCCTTTATCATGCCGTCTACCTGGTCTGTAGTAAGTGTTGTAACGTCCATCGACCTAAACCAATGCTCCTTAATGCCCTTGTCAATCTCATCAATCTTTGACTTAACTTCTTCATACATGCTGGTTAATTTCGTAAGTGTGTCGGTCAACTCGGTGGATGATCTTGAGTACTCCTCTTCATCAATGAGTCCAAGCTCCTTCTTGACTTTAAGCATGTCGAGTTCTTCTCGTATTGAATCAATGCTTGCCTTTAGTTCATTAACCCTAAGCGCCAGTAGTATATTGTCTACGTCCCAGTTCCGCTTGACGTTACCTACGGCGGTCTTGTAGTCAGACCACATATTATTTAATCGCTTGATCTGCTCTATGTAATTATCATAAGTCTTGTTTATTTGTTTAAGTAATTCTCCATAGATCTTCAGCATTTCATCGCTCATGAGATCACCCCCTCAATCTCAGCCTTCAATTTCTCATAAACCTCCTTACTAATCTTACCATCCCTATACATCTCCTCAAGCTTCGCCAGAGAAAGCTTCAACTTACTGATCTCAGGCGTTACGGTAGTTAACAGTAGCCTCCTGTAGTGCTGGATTATTGTTGATTCAACCTCTTGATACCGCGTATTTAACTCCTTAAGCTTATCATCAACCTTACTAAGCTTCTTCTGAATGTCATCTTTAAGCTTGTTATACGTATCATCACCTATCAAGCCCATGCTCCTCCTAAGCTCAACCTCCTTAAGATCCTCGCTATACTTATTACGAATCCTCTCAAGAATAATCATGTACCTCCTCAACTTAGCCTTCTCGGTCTCCCAACTCTGCCTTGTGGATTGAACAGAACCCTCGTAATCTTTCCATTTATCATTAAGTGCCTTGGCACTACCCTCGAATTTGGAAATTATTACCTCACTATTTCTAATTAATTCATCCTCAGCCTCGCCAGTAACTTCCACATGGGCTGGGGCAACCACGGTGGGGGCAGTGGTAACCTGCTGTGTCTGTTGAGTCTGCTGCTGCAACGGTTGGATAGTCTGTGACGGTTTTACCTCCGCCTTTGCCTGCGGCCCCTTTGACTTCATATATTGAACATATATTGGGCATTCAAAATAATCGCCAAAGCAATACCATTGAAATGGATTTATCGGTCGTTGCGCGTATGTACATATGTAACCATTCGCGGTCCTCTCAAGTCCTGGACAAACAGCCCTAGACATTATTACTAACCTGTTATTTTAATTACTTATATATGTTGCGTTCATTGATTTTATTCAGGTTATCAACGCCGTAGCGTAATCCTGAGGCACACCAAGATCCACGTAATTACCATCTGTCAAGAATACCATTATCCTTAAACCCAACGCCTTAAGCTCCTCAATGTACTTATTCATGTCAAGTCTCTCCTTATTCAACTTCTTAATAAGAGAACCTCGCATTAAGTAAATGCCAGTTACTATGGGAAGCGTCATTACTGGCTTTTCCAACCAACCCCTAAACTCACCGCTGGGACTAATATCAAGCACGCCATACCTAGCCGTTAACCTATACCTAATGGACGCTATTGTGATATCAGCATTATTGGACTTATGGAAATCCAACGCCTTGGCCAAGGGTAGGTCAGTTAGTACATCGCCGTTTATCACAATCACATCGTCATCATCATTTACCAGGTCCCTAACATACCACAGTTGCCCAGCAGTACCCAATAATTGATCTGCAACAACGAACTTGACCCCGGGCAACGCATCTCCAAGCAATGAGACGACCTTATCAGCCATGTATGCTGTAACAACAATAATGTCAGTATAATTCAACCCCTGCTCCCTAACCCAATTCAATATATGCTCTATTATTAGCCCATTACGGAGCGGCAAGTATGGCTTTGGAACAAGGTACGTGAGCGGCCTTAATCTTTCCCCCAAACCAGCAGTTAGGATAATCAGCCTCAGCATTTTTAATACCTACATGTAATCCTTAAGTCCAAGCTTTTTCAAATGCCTGTTAATTACCGAGGCCTGCTTATCAAGCTGCTTAGCCTCCTCAACAATATCCCTATCCTTTGACTCCATATTCTTGAGATCAAGTAGGCACCTGCCATCAGGGGCCATCACATGAGCCTCACAGACCGCATACTGACACTTATACCCAATGCAGGATCCACCGAATAATGTACATTGCGTAGTGACCTTACTACCCTGCCTAGTAATCTTTAGGGCCTTCTTTGCGCATCTAAAGTATTGGAAATTACACCAGGTACCATCGCAATACTTAGCCCTTACCTGAACATTAACCCTAGACACAGTGATCCCCCTTAACTCCTAACTACTTACTTACCCTTACATATATAAGTTTTTTCCATTACTAATAGAACTACTTAAATCGAATCAACACTTCACCAACCAACTTCGCATAGCCAAGGGAGTTCAGGAAATCAAGAACCTCATTAAGCCTTGGTGATGAACGCGCACCTCTCCTGGTGACCTTAAGCGATGCAGCTGCATTAGCGAAGACAAGCTTATCTATGGGATCCAAGTCCAGCATCGTGGCCGTGATGTAGGCTGCTGCAAAGGTATCACCAGCGCCCGTGGTGTCCACGGGAGTTACCTTAAAGGCATCCGAGTACTTAACCTCACCATCCTTAAGCAGTAACGCCCCGCGGGAGCCCAACGTAACTATCAACTCCCTAACCTTAACCCTACCCACAATATTTTCAGCCGCCCTAACAACACTCTCAGAACGCCCAAGCTCCCTCGCTTCAAAACTATTCATAAACCAAACATCAACGTCATTAACCACATCCCTAATTACATCAAGTCCCTTCTTGGCAAGCGCCGTTCCACCATCAATGGATATCGTTAACCCCATGGACCTAGCAGCGCGCTTTGCAGACTCTATAATCTCAGTCCTGCCCAAGGCAACATGTATGTGCGAGACGCCATTAATCACCTCGTTAATTACATCACTGGGGGTCAGGCCAAGGTTAGCACCAGTATATCTAATCATTCGTTTAGAACCATCAAGACCAACAATGACTATTACCGTGCCCGTCCTCTCATGACTAATGCGCTTTATGAACCTAGTATCAACACCCTCAGACTCCAACTCCTTAATTAACATGTTGCCAAATTGATCATTACCCACGGACCCAAGAAACCTAGAGCCAAGCCCAAGCCTGGCCACTGCAACGGAGAAATTAGCCGCAGAACCACCGCCACCCATGTAGGTTTCATACGCATCAACTGCTTCATCAGGCCTCGGTATTGCATCAGCCTTCACATATATATCCAGGTTCAGGTTACCCATTGAAAGTACTACTATCTTTTTGTTCACGAGTAGCTTTATTAACCGGGCCTATTAATTTTTGATGTGGATAATGCAGACGTAAAGAAATTGCTCGAACTCAGGGATAAGCTGGATAATAGGATTAGGGAACTCCAGGAGGAGCTTAATTTATTGAATGAAATAAAGAACGTCCTTGATAACATAATAAAGTCACAATCAATAGTACCAGCCACCGAGCTTGTAGGCAAGCCCCAGGATCTAGGCAGGTTAGTGGAGACCAGGGAGATCAGGTCTAGGACCAATAATGAGCTGTTGGGCACGGTTGAGATCTACGAGGGAGGAGTCAGTATTAAGCCAATAAAGCCCTTTAGTAAGGATGTAACGGCGTTCAGGAGGTTCTTCAGGGATAAGATACTCGAGGGTTTTAAACAGGAGGATGATAAGTTAGTTAGGGATGGGCAATTAAGGCGTGAGGAGGCCTTCAATTACGAAATCAAGCTCGACGGTGATAACGTCGTTAATATAATCATTAGGAACTACAGGAACGATGAGAGACTCAGGGAAATAATTAGGGCAATTAGATGGACCCTTGAAAGGGTTCTGAAGATGGAAGGAAACGAGTAGTAAATCCTAGGGATTAGCCCCCTCCTCTATCTTAACCTTCTTCTGCCCCCTATACATCTCAAGTATCTCGTCAACCGTGGTTGCTTGCTCAGGTGACTTATCCGTCCTATAGCGCCCTGTGAACCTTGGGAACCTAATGGCTAAACCAACGTCTGGTCTAACGGTTCCCATGCAACAGGTATGGAGCGGACTTAGGGTTATTTCTGCACCGATTATTTCAAGAACGACGGCTGGTACGAACCACACGTCGGGTTCCATTTTAGAGACAACCCTTGGGTGCCTATGAGGTATCCTGTATGGATCGAGCATTTGCTTGAGCTTCACCAAGTCCTCATCGGTGAATCCACTACCCACCTTGCTCACTGTATAGAATTGATCAGTCTTCGGATCATAAGCCGCAATCAATAATGCTCCGTAGGCCCCAGCCCTCTTTCCACGTCCCCAAAAGGCACCAACAACCACTAAGTCCAGGGTATCCGTCAACTCACTCCTGTAGTCACGCTTGTACTTAATCCAGAGCCAGCCCCTTGCTCCCATTTCATAGACTGAGTCGGCCTTAATGGACTTGCACATGACCCCCTCACAACCATCGCTTATGGCCTCATGGAAGAACTTATCAAGCTCCTCTGCATCATTAATCACTCTCCAGGTAGCTAGATGAACGTAATCACTTGGCTTGAGGATCTCGAGTAACTTTCTCTTCCTATCAATCAGTGGTAGGTTCGTTAAATCCTGCCCATCTACATACATAGTATCAAACAGGAATATATTGACTGGATACTCCTTCATAGCCTCCTTAATATCATGCTTCCTCTTCCTATGCATCAACTCCTGGAAGGGCCTAAACTCACCCGTGTCCGGGTCAATGGCAATTATCTCACCCTCAACAATGAATTCCTTGGCATCAATGGCCTCCTTAACATACTCAGCAACGTCTGGATAAGCATACGTAATATTCTCAAGTCTCCTACTGAATATCCTAACCTCGCCATCCCTAGTCCTATGCACCTGTGCCCTCTCGCCATCATACTTATACTCAACCATTGCAACACCACCGAGTTTAGCCAGGATCTCAGAGGCCGTACTCAATCTCTCTGCAAGCATTGGCTGGATGGGTACACCCGGCGTCACATGGATCTTGGCCAGGGCATTCTGGCCCTCTCGGGCAACCATCTTAGCTATATAACCGAGGTCCGGGTAAATATGGTAAGCCCTCTCTAGGGCATCTCTAGGCACCTTGTAGGCGTCTGACAATGCATCCAGTATAGTCATGTCGGCAACCCCGAGCCTCAGCTTACCAATTACAAACCTTGCAATATACTTGGCCTCCTCAGGCTTAGCCCTTGAGAATAGGTATGTTAGAAGCTTAACCTTAGTATCCTGAGCACCCTCACCACTCGCCCTGGCTATAGACATCAATGTATCATAAACCTTACCCATAGTTAACTCCTCACCACCTCCGCCGCCAAAGAAGTCCAGTATTGACTTACCACCACCCTGCTGAGGCTTACTACTCATTATCCTCTTTGCGGTTTCGCCAATATCGCCAAGCTTCTTATATAAATCTTCTACTTGCTTAACAGAGGCCCCAGTGGCATTGGCAATAGACCTAAAGGTGAATTTCTCAGCAACACCAAGTTCTACACCCTCCCAATCAGGCCTTAACTGGCCAAGTATGAAGTAAATAACCTTATCAATAACATCCGGTGGCGACTTCTTTAGGAGGGAGGATAGTAACTTGGCCATGACAGTCCTTTGGGTAGTCGCCTCAATACTCTCAAGAACTCTCACAACATCAATGAACTTAATATCATTACCACTAGACATAGCAATTACAATATTCTATTAGGAGGTTAATTAAACCACCGCCCCGTAATACCCAAAGAATAGGCTGAGTAGGCAGGGCACTAAAGCTTTAATAGATAAGTCGTTAGTTCTCAGTAAATGTCGATGGACCCAGACTCAGTATTAAGTAAGGTATTAGATGTGGTGAAGACACACAATAAATGGCGTAGGTTAGAGGCAATAAATCTCATACCTAGTGAAAACGTGATGTCGCCATTGGCGGAATACGTGTATTTAAATGATATGGAGGGAAGATATGCAGAGGGCACATTGGGTAGTAGGTACTATCAAGGGACTAAGTATATTGATAAGCTTGAGGGACTTCTTGCGGACTTAATGGGGCAGTTATTTCACGCAAGGTTCGTTGAGGTTAGACCTATTTCAGGCACTATAGCCAATGCCGCGGTTTATGCAGCACTTACACAGCCTGACGCCACTATAATGTCTGTCCCACTTAATTCAGGTGGGCATATAAGCCATAAGACAACAGGCGCGCCAGGAATTTTTAGATTGAAGGTTGTGGATTTGCCGTGGAACAATGACGAATTCAACATTGATGTTGACAAGAGTATTAAGTTAATTAAGGAGGTTAAACCAAAAATCGTGATTTTAGGAGGTTCCGTGTACTTATTCCCACACCCTATTAAGGAACTTCTTGATGCTGTTCATGAGGTCAATGCCGTATTACTTCATGACTCAGCCCATGTGCTTGGATTAATAGCTGGTGGGGCATTTCCAAATCCGCTTGATTTAGGCGCTGATGTCATGACATCATCAACGCATAAGACATTTCCCGGTCCTCAGGGTGGCGTGATCTTCACAAATAGGGAGGATTTATTTAGGAACATTCAAAAGGCTGTATTTCCTGGCTTAACATCTAATTATCATCATCATAGGTACGCCGCAACTGCCGTGACGGCAATAGAGATGATGAAGTTCGGTAGAGCATATGCCGAACAAGTTGTTAATAATGCACGGGCATTAGCAGAGGAATTACATGCTCTTGGATTTAGTATTGTGGCTGAGAATAAGGGGTTCACGAGGACTCACCAGGTTCTTGTTGATGTTTCGAGGGTTGGTGGTGGCACGAAATCCGCTGTTTTGCTCGAGGAGGCTAACATCATTGTAAATAAAAACGCGCTTCCCTGGGATAGAGGATTTAGGGACCCAAGTGGGCTTAGGCTTGGTGTTCAAGAAATGACTAGATTTGGCATGGGTAAGGACGAAATGAGAATTATCGCGGAATTTATGGCCCGTGTCCTCATAAAGAGGGAGGATCCAAGTAATGTTAGGAGGGAAGTGATGGAATTTAGAAGGGAGTTTACGCAGGTTAAGTATGGCTTAACGCCAAAGGATGTTGGTATTGATTTCAATATAAGTATACTAATGTAAGTGGCAGGTTCATCAGTAATTAAAACTAGATCTTATGTGGTTAATCGAGGAAGCTCTATGCGCAGTGGTATTGTTCTTGATCCAATGGAGTGGTTACTAGTTAGGAGTTATTATACGGCATTACTTCCTCAATTAAACTTTGATGGTGATTATCTGGCGGCTGAATTGGCACCTAGTTTCTGTAATTATGATGGTGATTTAAGGGAGTTTAAGTGGGATGTTGTTAATATTGTGATGCCACCAATCGAGGTAAAGCCCAGTGATTATGGTTTATTAATCGCTGTTGAAGGTTACTCCGTTAAGTTACTTCATGATTGGGGGTTAAGTCCTGACATTGTTGTTACGGACTTTGACTTTAAACCTGAGGAGATAATTAATTGTGATTGTCTAGTGCTTGGTCATGCGCATGGTGATAATATTAGTTACTATCCTAAATATGCATCCAGGGTTAGGAAATTGCTACCCACAGTTCAGGTATGGCCGAGGGGTTGTTCATTATTAATTCCTGGATTCACTGATGGTGATAGGGCCGTTTATCTGGCATATTACATGGGTGCTAGGGAAATTAGAATTTATGGATTTAATTCAAGTAGAGTTGTGAAGAGGAATGATGAAATAAAAAGAGTAAAGCTGAAAATAGCTGAGGCATTAATTAATAGAGTCTTACAAAAGGCTAGGGGTAATACCGTGATTAAACTACTTTAATCACTGTGGTGTTGGTGCCTCCTGTAACTGGGCTATTGTTACTAAGGGCTTTTCCTTACCCACCACAAACAAATAATCAATTATTGTCCTAACTTCTTTGCCATCGCCTGTCATAATCTTTGCCGTAGACCCCCTCTTCCTGTATGTTTGTATTATTTCAGTTATCTTACCATAATAGCCCACGTTCTTACCATCAACTATGAGCCCCAGGGAGCCTAGTTCTAGTTTTACGTAGTCTAGGATCTTATTCTCACTTATATCTATTAATACCGAGCCAAGCGTCTCGTACTTACTCCCCTCTTCATAAGGTAGCTGTAGGTTTCTGCCATCATGTAAATTAAGCTGTATCTGCCCACCCTTAACCATTGTCTTGTTCTCAATCCTACAAAGCTTATACTTGGCTTCTTCCTGACTTATTGGTACTGGCCACAGGAACTTGGTTGGGTGTGGAACCATTCGGTAAACCTCATTCGTTGGTATAATCTCAATAATGTCCATTAAGCCAACTGGGTATTTATAATCTCTCCTAATTTCTCCATCAACCTTTATCAAACCATTACCAACTACGTACCTTGCCTCCCTAAGGGTCTTCGTGTACCTGAGCACGTCCCTAACTAATATGGCTAGTGGCAATGATTTGGATAGTGGGTGAGGTCCAGGGCTTGGTCTAACAACCCAAGTGGCCTCCTTGGTTGATACTGGCCACCACTCAGGTGCTTGATAACGCCTAAGATGTCTCCTGGGCATTACACATCACCGTGAACAAACCTATTTAAAAGCTTACTACTGTTTTGTCTCATTACCACCGCCTTGACTAACAACAATTACCTCAGGCTTTCTCAGTGCCCTGGCCTCCTTAGCCTCCTCAAGTCTCCTAAGGTACTCCTCACGCTGTTTCCTAGCTCTCTCGATGGCCTCGAGTCTCCTCTTATCACTTGTATCCAACTCAACAACCATGACCTTTGATGGATGTATCGGGTAGTAAACGGTTTCACCACCGGGTTTCTTCAGTGTTGCGTTCTCCACGTGAATCCTCATCTTCCTTAGGTCAACCTCCATGACCTTACCCCTAACGCCCTTAAAGTCACCCCTGAGTACTAACACGGTGTCACCCTTCCTGATGGGCAACCTCTTAATGCCATATTGCCTTTGCAGATCCTCGCTTAACCTAGCCGTCAATAACCTACGCCTAGCATGAAGTGGCGCATTATATAGCGCCCTCCTCTGTTTCCTTGGTTGTTTAGACCTTGTTAATGTGACCATGCAATAAACCCGCTAAGTTAATTGCTTAAAAATTTTAATGCATACGTAACTACCAACCTACAGCCTTTAGCATTTGATAAAAACCCGCTGCTGAAACGAGTTATTGGTTTCTACCCGCCTGATCCAACGGACCTAGATTGAAGCTAGGTATATTCCCATGAACATTATTGCTGAGCCAATGATCTCGGGCAATGTGGGTTGAATACCCATTATGAAGTAATTAAGTGCCAATGTCAATGCTGGTACCGTGAATATGTATGGTGTTGAATTGGCAACACCAACTGTGTTAACAAGCAAGTACCAGACCAGGAATAGGACCACGCCACCAATAACTGAGGTACCCAGTAGATTACTAACGAACCCAGGAACCCACTCAATACCCGTGAATGTCCTTAACCCATCAACGAGAATCCCCATTACGGCGAGTATTAATGAACCTATTATGAACATGTTTGACACCACAATAAGGCCATTATTATTACCTAACTTCTTGAAGTATATGCTATATAGGGCCCAAAATACGGCGTTCATGATAGTAAGTAATGCACCAACTAGGGACACCCCCTTCATTATCGATGAAACGCCGTAGATGATGACCCCGACGAACCCGACTAACGAACCAACCACATTAAGGGTCCTTGGCTTCTCACGAATCAGTAGTATCGATAATGGTATTGCGAATAGGGGCATTGTGTAACCGAAGATGGCTGAGGAACCCGGATCAATGTAGAGTAGCCCATATGCCCAAAGTGCCGAGCTTAATGATGAGAATAGGCTTAGTAGTGCTAGGTCCCTGTTCAATATAAGGTAGTATTTCCCATTAATCGTCATGGTGGCTATGGCCAGCAGGGACCCGGCTATGGCGTACCTAATTGCCATGTAACCCAATGGTGTTGCATACTTCAATCCGAATTTGACGAAGAAGTAGTTAACCGATGCCGAGAATACGTAAACCAACAGGTAACCAATGAATAGTGATTTTCTCATCATCACGAGGGTTCTACCTCGCCTTAAAAACCGTTCTACATAGAGATAATGAAAGGGATAAAAAGACATGCTCTTAATTACCCTGGTGTATTAATGCATTATTATGATAAGGAGCCCGTCTTTAAGGAAATGAGGGTTAGAAGGATTAGAGACATGGTTAGGGGGATGCCCTTGAACTTCGTGTCGGCACCCAGCGTATTCTCGGGCGAGTACATAGATGCCGGTACTAGATTGTTGGCGGAGAACATGGTGATAATGAATGATTGGGATGTATTAGACATGGGTTGCGGCTATGGGGTTCTTGGCATAGTGGCCGCCAAGTTAGCGCCAAGGGGTAGGGTCGTCATGGTGGATACCAATAAGCTCGCGGTTAAGTTGGCAGCCATTAACATTAGGATTAATAATGTGGACAATGCCGAGGTACGCTGGGGCGACCTATACGGCGCCGTTCAGGGTGAGAGGTTTAATACAGTAATATCGAATCCACCAATAACCGCCGGCCTTGAGGTGAATAGAAGATTAATAATTGGAGCAAGGGAACACCTAAAGCCCGGTGGACTCCTACAAATAGTGATCCCCAAGAAACTTAGGTCAAGGTTTGAGGAGATCCTATATGGGAATTACGACATTGTGGAGAGACTGGCCAAGTCAGGTAATTACATAGCCTACGTAGCCAAGGTAATGGACTACCCACCGGATCTCATGCCTAAGTCCCATCATGCGTAAGCATCATTTTTGCATTAATGCATTAATTGTTACTAATCGTTAATGCCCATTAATTCACGGGACTAATGCCTAACCATATACCTCAAATCAGGGATAGGCTTTTAAAGAACCATGAAAACATTAAGGAGGAGGGTAGGCACCAGGGCAGGTACGCCTCAGCGCATGGGTTCCTCTTCAGAGCTCCGCTCGCACGCGGCGCATCATGGGCCTCATCCCCACCCTGGTGCTTACCCTCCCTTTCCCCGCTGAACTGGTTGGACGTATTCTTCGTTTAAAATCCGAAGTATATTAAACAATCGGACAAAATAAAAACAAAGAAAAGTAGCAGGGTGAGATCGTTCATTAGGTGTCGCTGAGTTATTGTACTGTATTCCCCTAATATTCCCCGACGGAAGTGCTTTTTAGTGGTGGTAATGTTTAATGAGTTGTTGATGGGTATTGATGAGATGCTCAGAGATTTGAGTAATAGTGATGCTGAGACTAGGGTGTGGAGACTCCTGTATTTGGTTAGGATAATTAATTATATTAAAAGGAATCCTGGGCGTGACTTCGATATGCATGATGTTATTGTATTCGATAACTACCTGGAGAAATTAGTCAGTTTTGGTATCATCAGGGCAGTATCTAGCGCTGGTGGGGTTGTGCGTTATGTCTTGGCCATGCCACTTAAGGAGTTGGAGAATGCCGTTGTTAATTACGTGGATGGTCTCTACGGACCCGTGATTAATGGTATAGTTAGGGGTTTGCAACAACGTGGTTGTTACCTGACTGTGTATGGGAAGGGTAGGCACGTTTACCTAATGATTAGGTGTAGGGGTGGTGATCGTGAAACCGACTCGAACATTTGTGATTTCAACGCTGACATGAGGTTCTGTGAATTAATAGTCAGACTACTGAGCCTTAAGAACGTAATAACCAATGAATTAGCCGAACACCTCATAAACAAGGCAATAGAGTTAAGAATGAAAATCAGTAAACCAAGCACCTGGAGAGGGTGATGTAGCGTCAAGTTCGCCAAGAATATTACTAGCGCAGGTTAAGCTTTATCCTTCTGCGTCAAGTCTAGGGATAATGGATTGAGCGCCATATGATGTAATTGTTAGGTGGGTTATGAATTGTGTAGATGGGTGGCGGAGAGAGCTTAACGTAGAATGGGAAGAGAAGAAATGAGTAGTGGAATGAAGGGTGGATGAGATTGTTTGAATTGAACATGAACGTTAAATGTTTATGAGAAGTCTTAATTAGCCATACTTTGTCTCCACCCTGCCCAACCTATCCATGATTCTCCTCTGCTCCTCCCTAATCCTCTCAATCTCCTCCCTCAATCTTGCATACTCAACACCCCTCTGCATCTGCTCCCTAATCTTCCTGGCAACATCCCTCGCATAACGCCTAATACGGCCATCCAAGTCCCTACTGGCCAAGTCATCGAGTATATCCAGGAACCTCGGGTCAAGAGAACTCTCCACGGCCGCTACGGCAGCATACCTCACTCTGTAATACGGGTCCCTAAGCAACTCCCTAATCCTATCATAAACCCTCCTAACACCCACAAACTTACCCAGGGACTGCGTCGCGACCATCCTAACAAGGGTTGGTTTACCAAGCTCTGTATACTTAACCAGCGTGTCGATCGCTTCGTCAGTACCTAGTTCAGAAAGCCCCTGCAGTGCACCCTGGGTTATTACGTAGTTATGGCTTGGGTAATCAAGGGCTTTAATGAGGCTCTTGCCATAGTCAAGTATTCCCAACTTACCAAGTGATTGAGCTGCCTTTGACCTGGCGTAATAACTCTCGGATGCATCCTCAAGGATTGACATAAGGACATTAGCCACATTCCCATTACCCTTAAAATTACCCAGAGCCTCTGCAATGACTTGCCTAACCCTTGGGTGCCTCTCATTATTCAATGCGTTGAGTAACGCCTTGAGTGCGTACTCCGTACCTATTTTACCGAGCGCCCTGGCTGCCTCAGCCCTGACGCCCCAGAATGGGTCGCCCATCAATGCCTTGCTCAACCCCTCAACAGCCCTGGCACTACCATCCTTGGTTAACGCATCAATAGCCTCAAGCCTACACATTAGGTTTTCGCTGCCTAATTCAGCGATGGCCTCCTCAACACCCTTGTCACTACTCACGGACTTGACACCCACCTTAAACTGAGGATCTAGGCACACGTATTGCGGCCTCTCGCTGGCCGGTATGTATATCGTGGTCTCCCTCTCATTCAATTCGAACCTAAATATCTCGACCTCACCGCTTGAGTATTTAATCTCGAACTCGAGGGGTAGCCTATAGATTGGGTATGAGTCATCACCCTGGGCTTGGCTAATACTCAATTTGATGAATTTATTACCTGGGTCGTAACTCCAGGAATACTTAATGACTGGGTGGCCAGATGAGTAGACGAATTGCGTGAAGAACCAGTCGAGTGGTTGCCCGGAAACCTCCTCAAGGGCCTTCCTAAGGTCCTCTGTATCCGCATTACCATGGGCGTGCCTGGTTAGGTATAGGTTTATGCCCTTTCTAAAGGTTTCATCGCTGAGTAGATTACGGAGTGTGTGAAGGACTAGGCTTCCCTTCTCGTATGTATGCCTATCGAACATCTCCTCAGGGTCTTTATACAGCCTCGTGACTATTGGCCTCGCATACCTATTGCCATACTCATTGAGGTAGTTCCTAAGGTTTTGATACAGTTCATAAAGGAACTCATCGCGCCCCTTTGCATGTTCCATGTAGAGGGCCTCAAAGTACGTGGCAAAGGACTCATTAAGCCAGATATTGGCCCAATCCTTAGTCGTTACAAAGTCACCAAACCACTGATGCGCTAGTTCATGGGCAACCAGGCCATCTGATGAGAAGTCCTCAACTCCTTGGCATGGGAACTTCGAACCAGGGCAATGGGCATGTTCATCATGCAGCGTTGTATCTGTTACTATTGTAATGGTCGTGTTCTCCATACCGCCATAGATGAATTCACTAACGGCAACATGCTTGTAGTTAGGCCATGGGTACTTAACACCCGTGTACTCGCTATAAAACTTGACCATGTCACATGTCCTGTAGAAGCTAAACCTGGCCCTATCGCTGTATCCCCTAGGTACGTAATGCTCAATAGTTATTTCATTGCAATCCTCCCTAACGGCCTCAAACTCACCTGCCGCAAGAGCCACCAGATAAGCCGAGTGAGGTTTATCCAATTTCCAGTGCCACAATACTTCATTACCTAGGTCCCTCGTCTCCACTAGGACTCCGTTGGATATTGCTGTCCAGTGCTTCGGAACTATAATCAATAACTCACTCGTGAATTTGACATTTGGGTAGTCTGGCATTGGTATCCAGTAGTGGTTGTCTTCGCTCTCGCCCTGTGTCCAAACCATGGGAACCCTATCCCTGTAATACTCGTCAGGTAGCACAAAGTAGAGGCCCTTTCTTGGCTTGGTTTCATAATTAACCTGGACAATGTGACTCCCTGGATTAATGTAAATCCTCAGTGCCCTCCCGTCATACTCAAACTTCGCGTCCTGCCCATCAACCCTGACTGATATTATCCTCATTTCCGCAGCGTCGAGCTCCATGAACCCCCTGCCCTGTGGTACATCAACTGTGTACTCACCTGATCCCTCTACGGCTCTGTCTTCAGCCCTTATCCTTAACTGTGCCCTTATGTGCCGAAGTGCGTAGCCATAGTACCTGGGAAATTGGGGACTATAGTATGGCTGCACGAAATACCTACCAATCAGGTAACCTGCCTTGTCGAATGACACAAAAGACCCCACCACTAAATGATTAATATGCATTATCCATTTTCCTATAATCCATGACCTACAGTAACCTAAGCTTGAGTACTGATAATTTATATACTCTGTCCTGGGTCTCGCTCTTCACAATCCTCTGTCCCAGTAATGGGAACAGTCTTTTCAGTGTTAGGAAGCACTCCTCGTCATCAAGCACGAAGGTTATTACGGAACCCACTGGTGCATCACGAAAGTGCTGTATGGCTAATGTACTACCGTATGGACAACCAATGTTACGCAAATCAACTGTTAATTCACCAACCCTCACAGGATTAACCCATTGGTTTAGGTACTTTAGGCTTAATGCGCGGTGCAAAAACTGCATTAATTATCCAATGGACCTAAACATCCGTGACAATGATGGGATTAACAACGCAAGAGAACTTTTAAGCCCAACACAATACCTATTACCTGGGTTCATGTCCGGGAGTGGGGATTTCGTAAATAGGGTGATCATGGAGATCGAGAACTCGATCCTCAAGCCCCTTGAGGACATCGAGAACAGTTCAGAGGGGATACTTGAGGGGCTGGCTGAGAACATGAACATCGAGAAGCCGAGGATAATGACAACCATAAACCCCATTAATGAATGCCTTGAGTATATTGATAAGGATCAGCAATGCCAATTGATAATGGGCAAGTACTTTGCTGATGAATCAGTAATTCTCATAAACTACAAATTCGACATGAATACGTTACTCCACCTCTTCGCTCATCACGTCCACGCCATAGAGATGGGCAGGACAAAGTATGTTAGGGTTAGGAAACTTGAGGAATTAAGGCTTCCCTGGCAATTACGCCCAACCGAGATAATGGCAATGCACAGAACGGCACATCTAGTGCGCATCCTTTCACCAAGGGCCTGGAGGATCTATAATGAGGAGATCAAGCCGAGGATCAGGGACATTGAGGAGAAGATCAGTAACGTTAGACTAACCGTGAGCTACCTAGAGAAGCAGGTGGAACATACGTTTAACGAGAAAAGGCATATTTGACATTAATCAAGGGAACTTCCACAGAGCCAGAAAAACCTATTCAATATACTTTATTAATATTAAGAATGATTAATAGCCAATAAAACTTTAAAATTCAATAGAAAAATAATTATCTGTATGTCTGTAACCTGGGCTCTACCCTTCAAGGAGAAAATAATTCCCGAACTTGGTGGGGATAAAACCGTAGATCCGGAGGAATATAGAAGGATTCACCAGGATAGCCTTAAGGACATTGAAACCTTCTGGTCAAGCATCGCCAAAGAACTTGAGTGGTTTAAACCCTGGGACAGAGCATTAGTTGCTGACCCGCAACCACCCTTTTACAAATGGTTCGTTGGCGGTAGGTTAAACGCCTCGTACCTAACCCTAGATAGGCATGTCAAGGGTGGTAGAAAGAATAAGGTAGCCATAATTTGGGAGAGCGAACCGGCAGATCAGTATGGTAATCCACTTGAGATCCGCAAGCTCACTTACCACGACCTGTGGCGCGAGGTCAATAGGTTCGCCTACGTACTGAGGAATAAGTTCGGCCTTAGAAAGGGCGATACCATAGGCATTTACATGCCCATGATACCGGAACTCCCAATAACCATGCTAGCCGCAGCTAGACTGGGCGTTATATTTACGGTTGTCTTCAGCGGCTTCACCGCGCAGGCATTAGCCGATAGGCTCAATGATGCTGGGACCAAGCTCGTTATAACAACCGATGGAGGCTACAGGCGTGGCAGAGTCATTAGGCTTAAAGAAATCGTCGACAAGGCCCTTGAACAATCACCCACAGTTAAGAACGTAATTGTCTACAGGAGGGTTGGTCTCAATGACGTTAACATGGTTAAGGGCAGGGATTACTGGTGGCATGAGTTAATGAGCGACGTACCAGCCAACACGCATGTCGAGCCAGAGCCGGTGGAGAGCGAGCACCCGTTGTACATACTATACACGTCGGGCACTACGGGCAAGCCCAAGGGCATTGTTCATGACACCGGTGGCTACATGGTGCTACTCCACGCAACCATGAAGTGGGTATTTGATGCCAGGGAGGATGACATTCACTTCTGCACGGCAGACATCGGCTGGGTAACTGGGCACAGCTACATAGTATTTGGGCCGCTCCTTGAGGGCATGACGACTATAATGTACGAGGGCGCGCCTGACTACCCGAGCCCAGACCGCTGGTGGGCGATTGTGGAGAGGTACGGAGCAACAATACTGTACACTAGCCCAACGGGTATAAGGACACTCATGAGGCTTGGCGACGACTGGGTTAAGAAGCACGACCTTAGCACCATAAGGCTCATGCACTCGGTTGGTGAGCCAATAAACCCAGAGGCCTGGAGGTGGCTTTGGAAGCTGGTTGGCAGGGAGAAGGTGCCCTTCGGCTCCACCTGGTGGATGACCGAGACTGGGGGAATACTGATATCCCACGCGCCAGGCCTTGCACTGGTACCGCTTAAGCCGGGTACCAACGGACCACCATTACCTGGTATTGATGCAGACGTTATCGATGATAACGGTAATCCAGTACAACCTGGACAAAGGGGTTACCTAGTGATTAGGAGGCCTTGGCCTGGCATGTTATTAACGATTTGGAGGGACCAAGATAGGTACGTCAGGACATACTGGAGTAAGTTCCCTGGAATGTTTTATGCAGGTGATTATGCGGTTAAGGATGAGGATGGTTACTTCTGGATACTTGGTAGGGCTGATGAGGTAATTAAGGTGGCTGGACATAGACTTGGTACGTATGAGCTCGAGTCAGCACTGATACAGCACTCGGCCGTGGCCGAGGCAGCCGTCGTCGGTGTTCCAGACCCTGTTAGGGGCGAGATTCCAGTGGCCTACGTCGTCCTAAAACAAGGCTACCAACCCTCTGAGCAATTGAAGGCTGAGTTGAATAACACGGTTAGGGAATTCGTGGGTCCAATAGCCACGTTATCCAATATCTTCTTTGTAACGAAACTTCCAAAGACCAGGAGCGGTAAGATAATGAGGAGACTCGTTAGAGCCGTAGTCGCTGGACAACCACTGGGTGATGTAACCACGCTTGAGGATGAAGCTAGTGTTGAGGAGGTTAAGAGGGCCTACGAGGAGTTTAAGGCCGAGTTAGAAAAGCTTGGTAAGCAAGGGTGAGTAAAATGCCTGAGAAAGCAGCTAACCCAGCACCACTTGGGCTCTCGGGCTTCGCATTAACTACGCTAGTCCTGAGCCTATTTAATGCGCACATAATAACCGCGGGTTCAGACGTTGTGGTCGGCCTAGCGGCGTTTTATGGAGGTTTGGCTCAAATAGTTGCGGGTTTATACGAATGGAGGAGTGGAAATACCTTCGGCTACGCTGCGTTCTTCACATACGGCGCATTCTGGGAATGGTACTTCATAACTGCGCTGCTGATTGACATGTACATAATCTCCGTCACTCCAGCAGGCATAAGCGCCGTGTTGGCAGCCTTTGGCGTATTCACACTCATATTTTGGATATACACATTTCGTATAAACTGGGCGCTTTGGTTCGTATTCCTAACACTTTGGATAACCTTCTTCCTACTTGCTGCGGGCTTAACTGTCGTTGGGGGTTATGTGGGTATAATAACGGCATTACTGGCCTGGTACACGGCATTCGCCATGGTGTATCAAGAGGTATTTAACAGACCAGCACCACTACTAAGCACCATGCCGGTGAAGGTTAAGGGTGCGTAGGTCCCGTGACCCCTAAAATCAGTAATACTATTGTTTTACATAGTTATTTTGGATCTTACCTAGTTTAAAATCGACACTGCATTTAAGTGTGCAGGAGGTAAAGGTAAATGTGGTTAACATAATTAAACCAAGGGTTGAACTTGTACTCACCTGGGGTAGTGAGGAGCTTGTTGCCGCCATGACTGACGTTGTTTATAGGGCCTACTCGATCGAGGATGCGTTGAGGAGGGTTAGGGAAAGGCCCGAGCTGGTTGCTAGGAGGATAACGGGCTTCCTTAGGGATGGGCATCACAGCGTCCTTGAGTTCATGGGTGCGAGCTGGCTTGTTGAGGGTAGTAGGGCGTTCACTCATGAACTCGTTAGGCATAGGGTAGCGAGTTACTGGCAGGAGAGTCAGAGGTACGTGGACTACACCAAGGGGCAGCTACGCTACGTACTACCGCCAAGCCTAGCCAGCCAGTGGGCCGGCCACCTGGACGGCGTGTCGCAAGCCTACGTGAAGGCTAGGGAGGGCTTCGCGCCGGAGGACGCTAGGTACCTACTCCCAAATGCCATGGCCAGTAGGGTTTGGGTTCAGATGAATGCGAGGGAGTTCTTCCTGAACTTCATGCCGCTTAGGACGGGCTTGGGCGCCTTCCACGAGATTAGGCTCATTGCCTGGCTCATGTTTGATTCGCTAGTCGATAGATTCCCAATAATCGCCAGGTGGGTGTGGGACAACCTGCCTAGGCTACACTCGGACTACTGCAGGGGTGTTGAGAGGTTAAGTAGTGTTTACGGAACCAGCGACTGCAGGGTAGTCAGCATAAGGGACGCCTTTAGTAAGTGGGGTGTGGAAATACCACGGGGACTAGCCATACTCATCAATCAACCCTAGTGAACGGCGCAATAAATGGTTTTGCGAAACGTGGTACTTGGTTGACCAGGGAATTCGGTAATGGCTTAATTACATACAAGGCTATCAATAGTATGATCATGCTTATCAATTGTGCCAAGGGCCATGATATTGGCGGATCACCAATTGGCAACAGAGAAGAGGATAATAATGTTAGTAGCAAAGACGAACCAATTACCAGCACATTACTGCTCCTTACACTCCACCCTTCATTATGCCGGTACATCACCAATATTACCATATACATTATGTAGTTACTTGCTATGGCCATGTATATACCCAGCGAATGAAGCATTATGTAAACCAGTACGCCAGTTCCAAGCCCAGCAATGTTGGCAATAAATGCATACCAACCTCTACCAACGACCCAGTAATAGGACGTATATACCGTGGCTATTACCGCAAGCGGCGCATAACCAAGCAGTACTGAGGCATAGGGTATTGACCTTACATACTCACCGTTAATAATACCCACCATGGGCAATACGGGCAGTACCAGGACTATTAATTGTACCATCAATGTAGCCGTTATGAAAGTAGGCACCGCATAATCATGAAATATCCTACCAACATTAACACCAAGGCCCAAACCATGAGACACCCTACTACTGAGCACAGTGGATACTGCAGGCCCCAATGCAGTCACCACGTTGGCAAGCACAGCAGCTAGGCCATAAATACCCGAGAAATCAGGGCCCAGGTAGAGGTAGACCAGGTACGTCAATAGGCTGAAACCCAACGTGCCCATGTAACCGAGAATCCACGACTGAAAACCAAACTCAAGAAGACCCCTAATCCTAGAAACAATGATGCCGATTCCTAACGATGGGTTAGCAATACCCTTGGCACTACCTAGGTAGTATATAAATTGTGCAATGGAGCCCAGGAGCACGGATATCGCCAGTGCATAAACATTACGCACAACCACTATTAATACGACCTGGGTTAATCTCATAACCAGCATATTGAGCGTTGAACCCATACCTTGTGACGCAACCCTCCCAGTCAACCATAAATACAGACCAAGGGCGCCGGCAATCGACTGAATAAATGCTGTACCGGCATATATATACGCAGTACCCAGCAACCACCTCGGTATACCACTACCCAGGTAAATGGGCACGGCTAGGACTATGGCTAGGCCGTAAATTGCGGCCATAATCAACGACATGAAAACCATGGCCGAAAAATAAGGCTTCGAATCACCACCCATAACATGATCAATGGCACCCTCCCTGGCAATTGCATTGGAAATACCAGATATCGGTATCAACGCGCCAATCGAATTAATAATTGCAAAAAGCGCATTGTAATAACCATACTGCACCAGCGGTATGTACCTAGTCAAAACAACTATGTAGGCAACACCCAACGCATAATTGACGGCAGTAGGCAAGTAATTAAGTACAACACCAACAACACCACTCTCTCTAACCATCCCAATGTTGATCAGAAACACGGGATTTTAAGCATTATTCATGATTAACAGCACAACGAGTTTAAATACTTTAAAATAGATTCAAAGTTGCACCCTAATGCCCTCACACAGCATTGTACTAGTGGCTGGCGAGGGAACAAGACTTCGACCACTAACATACACCATACCCAAACCATTAATACCAATAATGGGCAAACCCCTCGTCACAAGAATAATAGACGAACTCATAAACAATGGCATTAACGACATCTACATAGTAGTAGGACACCTTGGCTTCCTATTCAAACAAACCCTAAGCGACAGCACAAACCCAGGCATAGTCATTAGGTACGTCGAACAAAGGGAGAGACTCGGCATTGCACATGCAATACATAGGGCCATTGAGGACGGCGCAATCGGCGAATTAATAGTGCACTTAGGCGATAACTACTTCGGCGAAGGATTGGACAGATTCATCCGTGAATTCAGGGAGGGGGATTACGACGCATACGTCGTCCTAACGAAACATAGGGACCCCACCAGGTTCGGTAATGCCGTGATTAAGGATAGCAGGATAGTGAGACTTATTGAGAAGCCCAGGGAACCGCCACCGAATAGCTTTGTAATGACCGGGATATACATGTTCAGGGATTCCCACGACGTAGAGAAGGCCTTCAACACACTCAAGCCGTCGGCAAGGGGTGAGTATGAAATAACCGACTTAATTCAGTGGTTCATTGATAATGGCAGGAGGGTGGGCTACTCAATAACCAATAGTTGGTGGAAGGACATGGGGACTCCTCAGGACATACTCGACCTACTCTACCTAATGCTTGATGAGGTCAAGCCAAGGATTGAGGGTGAGGTTAGGGGTGAGGTTAATGGCAGAGTTATTGTGGAGCACGGAGCAATAATTGAGGGTAGAGTCCATGGACCAGCCTACATAGGTAAGGGCTCGATGGTTGGTAAGGACACCGTGATTGAACACTACGTCGATATTGAATCAAACGTATCAATAAACGGCGGTAGTTTGAGCAGGTCACTGGTGCTCAGTGATGCGTCGCTTGAGTTGGGTAGGGCTAGGCTCGTTGATAGTATTATTGGTCCTAAATCAAGGGTTAGGCTTAGCGGTGGTAATTATAGTTTAATACTTGGTGAGGGCAACAGTATAATCAGCACTACTTAGTAACTATCCAGCAACTTTGGGTTCTGCTCAAGGAGCTTCTTATACCACCTAACAGTGAACCACCTATCCTCAGGCCTTAAGTGGCCGGTGAGTAATTCGTGGTATACCTGCTTAACACCATCATCCACGTTATAAAGCACGGAGAAGTTCAGCACCTCCCTAATACGCTTAAAGCTAACCCTATAACTCCTGGCATCAACCATACCCCTAAACCTAACCTCACCACCAACGATGCCCTGCACAATCCTAGCCATGTCAATAACCCTAAAGTTCTGCTCATCAGAGCCAACATTAAATACCATGCCATTAACCCTATCACTCGGTGTCTCAAGCACGGTATTAATGGCCCTAACGACATCCATAACATGGACGAGAGGCCTCTCTTGCATGCCATCACCCTCAACGTAGATGACCCCCTCCGTGAATGCCGACAACGTCATGGCATTTATCACCAGGTCAAACCTCATCCTAATCGATGGCCCGTAGACGGTGGCGAACCTCAATGCAGTCACAGTAAACCTATTACTTGCCAGGGAAAGCGCATCCTTCTCAGCCAATAGGTTAGCCTTGGCGTAGGTCGTTAATGGGTTTGGCTCGGTATTCTCATCAGCAATACCACTCTGCCTACCATAAACACTACAGCTTGAGGCGAGTATATACCTAGAGACCCCAACCTCACTGGCAAGCTTAGCCAACCTAGCCCTAGCCCTATAATTAATGTCGAGCGTCCACTGAGGATTCAACTCGCCAGCAGGGTCATTAGACAATGCCGCAAGATCCACAACAGCGTCAATGCCATTAAGTACGTCCTTACTTATTGACCTGGTATCGGCTTTAACGAGTTCGAAGTTCCTCTCACCAATTACGTGCTTAAGCACATCATCACCAAAAAACAACCTATCAACGCACCTAACGCCATAACCCTTCCTAAGTAGGTACGGCGTTAATAACGTGCCTATATAACCACCACACCCAGTGACTAAGACCTTCATGCTAATGTTGGCGTCTACATTCTACTTTTAAGGATTTTCCAAGACAGGATTAGCAATCCACATTATGTATACACGCTTGGTAGCGTGATAAGGTATTTAATAATTTAGTATATCACTACCTAATGAGGTGTAGGCTTTGGTTGATGTTATTACGATAATCGCGGTGATAGTGAGCGTAGCATCATCAACGGCATCCTTAGCCTACTGGCTCGGCAGGAGGTTTACGGAGATAGAGTCCAGGTTTGGTCATGTTGATTCAAGGCTTGGTCAAATCGAGGATAGATTTAATAAAATCGAGAATAGGATTAATGTAATCGAAGGTAAAATTAATGGAGTTGAGGAGAGGGTTAATAGAATTGAGGAAAGGATTGGTAAGGTCGAGGAGAGAATTATTAACATTGAGAATAGAATTGAAAAGATCGAGAACGGACTTAGTGGGATTGAGGATAGAGTTAGTAAAATTGAGGACAGAATTAATAGAATTGAAGATAGAATTAATAAGATTGAGGATAGGATCAGTAACATTGAGAATAGAATTAGTGGGGTGGAAAATAGGATTAATAGTCTTGAGATTAGGATTGAAAGGCTTGAAAACGCGTTCAAGCAGTTCTCCGAGGTCCTCATAACGGCATTGGAATCCAAGGGCATATTCACATCGACGGAGGCCCTGACCCTCAGAAGCATGGTGAAGACACTGCTACCGGTGCCAAGGACCAAGTACTACACGTGGGAGGTCTATGAGAGGCTCAGGCAGTTGCTTGATAAGGACCCAAATGAATACACTATGGCCGATATTGAGCAATTGAATGATATCGCGGATTTAATAGAGAAGGAGGGCTTTGAAACAAAGAGGAGGGACCTAATAGAGTACGCCTGGAAACTCAGGTACTACGCAATGGTCGCCAAGGTGGTCTTCGTATACCCAAAGCTAAGACAACAAAAATAATGATGCACCAACCCCGGTGCTAAACCTCACCATTAACCTTCAAGTTCTCATCATTAGTTTTTAACCACAAGGTCACTAAAACGCCCTATACGGCAGTTTTCGACACATACTGACAAGAGACTCAAGTGCTAATTTAAACGTGGACATGAGCACACCAAACATCAGCACAAGTAAGTATTTAAGGGGATTAAACTAATCCTGAACTATGAACACAGAAACCCTCGAGAAGCCATTGCCTAAGCCTTCCATGGAGGATTACGTGAACGCAAGGCTACTAGAAGCTTTAGTCGAGGCCAGACTTGCCCTTGAATTTCTGGGTAGGGGTTTGGTTAGGAATGCAGCTGGCAAGGCTTTCCAGTCCTGGAGAGCTTTGCTCGCGGCATTACTTAGGCTTGATCTTGATAGGTTAATGCAGGTGGTTAAGACCGATGAGGAGCGTAGGTGGCTAATGGAGAGAGCAATACCCAGAGTCCCAACGAGCAGGATGATGGCGTTATCCAAAATGCTCAGTGACGTCGGGTATGCCGGGTTATTACCTGACACCGCATTAGCCCTGAGCCTGCACGATTATCAGTATAATGGGCCAGACCCCGACATGGCACTGTCGAAGTTTAGGAGTAGGAGTGACGCCGCAGCGGCGGTCCTGGAGCTTGTCAACGAGGTGGTTAGGCGTATTGAGGAGCTGAAGCCAAGGGTGAAGTGGGGTAATGAGCTTGAGGAGGCTCTCAGGGAGCTTAAGGATGAGCTTAACAGGGTAGGGAAATCCTAAGATCTGCCAGAGACGTCACTCCATCCACGCCCCAACCCATTATTAAGGCATGATAAACATTTTTAGGAACTCACGCATAATCGCGGACTCAGAAACACCTGATAAACCACTGCCTAAACTGAATACTAGAGATTGCATGAGCGTCAGCTACTTAAGACCTTAGTCAAGGCTAAATCAGCCCTGGGATCCTCAGTGAGGGCTAAGCGCCGTGTTGAATGGTGATAAGGCTAATAAGGAGGAAGGTGGGGTTTGTGTCGTGAGGAGGGTTAGGCTAAGCTTCGCCGACTTAACGATTGAATTCGTTGATAGGGACCTCGCCCTCAAACTCATTGAGAAATGGGCCGAGAAAAGCACCTTCCCAGTCCAAGTCATCTATGGACCAGAGGGCTGCGGTAAGACCGCCTGGCTCCTACAATCCATTGAGTTGCTTAAAGACCGCGAATTCAACATCATCTACGTCAACCCAATCAATAAGGAGGTCCTCGCCGAGTTCGGTGTGGCTAGTCTCAAGGATGAATTCCTTAGGATGGTTAGGGAGGCTCTTGCCCAGAATGCCCTCGGTAGGTTGGCTTGGCTTGCCTTCGACCTCGCCAAGGATTTGATCAAGGCTACTAGGGGCAAGATAGCCGTAATAGTCGATGATGCCTTCCAGGTAATCGGCGTTAAGGAGTCCGCATTGTACGTGAAGGCACTGCTAAACCTAATCGAGTACCCACCCGAGCATTACGAGAAAATAATCACAATAGCCGCTACGAGTGAGGGTGTTTCGAGGAGGGAGATTGGTAGGCATGAGTGGTCTGACGTAATACCCATGTGGAATATGGCGAGGGAAGGCTTCAAGCAACTATACGAGCAATTACCAGGCGAGAAGCCACCATTCGAGGAGGTCTGGAAATTGACGGGTGGAAACCCGAGGATGTTAGAGAGGCTTTACAGTGCTGGTTGGGATGTTGATAGGGTGGTTGAGGATTTCATTAGGAGGAGGGGCGTTGATGTTTTTGTAAGCTCGCTAAGTGATAGTGAGAGGCGCATGTTGGCGGAGGCTGTTGAAGATCCAGACGCGCTATTCACGAGGGAGGGAATACCACTAATGAGCAAATTAATCGAGCTAAACCTGGTACTCGACATATCGGACAGGAAGCCATACCTATGGATAGACCAACCACCACCTGAGAAAGATGAGGAACTCGGGATTGGCAGGCGCGTCGCGTGGCAATCACCACTGCATAGGGAGGCCGTGAGGAGGATACTGGAAACGCAATCTCAATAAGTGTTTAAGGGAGGAGGTGCGGTGAATAGACCGTGGATGCGGAGACCCTTGAGAGACCTCTACCTAAGCCAACCATGGAGGACTACATCAATGCGAGGCTCCTAGAGTCATTGATTGAAGCCAAGCTATCCACCGAATTCCTCAGCAAGGGCCTCATTAGGGATGCTTCAGGTAAGGCTTTCCAAGCCTGGAGAGCCCTATTAGCTGCGTTGCTGAGACTTGAGCTAAGTAACCTCCTAAAGGTCGCCAAGACTGAGGAGAAGAGGAATTGGCTAGTAAATAGGGCTGTCCCTAGGGTACCAACCACTAGGATGAAGGCACTATCACAAATACTCGAGGAAATCGGGTATGTGGGGATATACTTCGCCACGAGCACAGCCCTGGAACTACACGACTACCAACACAACGGCCCGGACCCAGACATGGCAATGAGCAAGTACAGGAATAGGCAGGAGGCGGCAGTGGCCGTGATAAACCTTATAAAGGAATTGATGAGGAGGATTGAGGAACTGAAACCAAGAATCAAGTGGAGCGATGACTTAGAGAGTGCGTTTAAAGCCTTGAAGGAGAGCAGGTGTTGGTAAAAGTTAAACAATTCAATACTGATTTAGGGAGTCGAAATGAGGGTATGCATACTTGAGGAATTCACAAGGCTTGGTGGCGGGCAGGTCTATGCACTGCAGATGGCTAGGGCGTTAACGGAGCTTGGGCACTCCGTGGAGTTCGTGGTCACTGGTGACATCAAGGTTGACCCCAAATACCCAGTGAGGCACGTGGACGTGGGTTTCAAGGCGTCCTACGACCCAGCCTCACTACTCATTAACTACATAAACCATAGGAGGTTAAGGAGACTGCTGGGTAGGTACGTCGATGACTGTGACCTAGTCATAAATAATCACCCAAACTACATACCATACAACAAAGGCCCAATAGTGCTTCACGGGCTCTCCTTCGTGGACTTCATAATCGATGAGAATGGGAACATAAGAAACCAACTACTGTTTTGGGTACTCTCAAGGATTTACAGGATGTACGACGGCTCATACATGATCTACAACTCAAGGTACACAATGAACCTAGCCAAGAAACTACTGCCAAAAATTGGCATAGAACCAAGGCTCGAGTATGTACTAAGCCCACACTACACAATAAGCACAGACAGTATACCGGAGAAGGAGGACTACGTACTAACCCTGGGAAGACTCGAGTGGAGCAAGGGCTATAGGGAACTAATAAAGATAGCACCAAGGATAGGGAAGAGAATAATTGTGGCGGGTAGGGCAGACGCGAGGGAATCAAGGGAGGTAATAAGGGTTCTCAGGGGCGTTAAAAACATAGACGTGATGCCGGACATAGACGAAAAGACGAAGGAGGAACTATACAAACACGCATCAATATACCTACACCTCAAACTAAACGAGCACTTCGGGATAGCCGTACTAGATGCCATAGCCACGGCAACAATACCAATAGTACCAAGGACAGGAGGACCCTGGACAGACATAGTGGAGGAGGGAAAATACGGATTAGGATACACAAACACCGAGGAAATACCACAACTAATAAACAAAGCCGAAGAAACAATCAACAGAGAAAGGGTATTCGAAGGCAGGGAAAGGTATAGCCCAGAGAACTTCAGGAGGAGACTCATGAAGGCATTATCAATGGCGATACACAGTGAAGATGCGGAATGAATTCAAGAATGAATGTTTGTGAATAATACTTAAATAATGATATTAGTATTGAAAGTTACTACGCAACATGCAGTCAATCAGTAGGTACGTCATTATTAATGAGATTGAAAAAAGGAAAATCATCATTAAATTGTTCTCTTTACCGCTATTAATTCAATTCTACATAATATTTACACTCGGCTACCTAAACATAACGCCACAACTATACAATTACGAAGCAATACGCGCATCAGCAATAGCATTTATGGTAGGGCTCTTTCTACTCTTAACACCAATAATAACAAATCAAGTAAAGCAGGCAATAAACGACAAATATTACGCAGCAACACTACTAATATTCCTGGCAATAACCTACGAACTAACCTACCTAGCCACAGTACCACCATACTACGGATTAAGCCTAGGGGCAAGCCTGGACACGGCAACATACCTACAATCCTTCGCCTCACTAACGTACTACAGGCAATTCCTGGTAAGCTTCGTAGGACCATTCTTTAGCGTTCACGCATCACCAATACTACTCCTAATATACCCAATCTACGAGGTATACCCATCAATATTCACATTAATGACGATACAAGTCGCAATACTAATGCTACCAATACCACTAATGTACAAACTAGGCATGAAAATACTCAACAACCCAAAGCATGCACTGGCCACAGCACTACTATACATACTATACCCATGGATAATAACCGCATACGCACCATTCGAAATAGTCACGTTGGCAGGGTCATTCATGGCGATGACACTAATAACCATGTACCTAAATGACAAAAAGGCTTATTGGGCATCATTAACCCTAGCCATGGCATCGATAGAATACGTACCATTATTCGGCATCGGACTAAGCATATACCAAGCACTATCAAAAGAACATAGAAAACTAGCCCTACTAACATTCATATACTCAATAGCATGGTTAATAGCTGACTACTACCTGGTAATGTACTTCAGCGGGTGGACACACAACATATTCTCAAACCTATATGGAGCAGCCCTAAGCTCACTGCTAACAAACATAACAAACAAACTACTAAACCCCAACACCACTAAGGCGCTCATTGTAGATCCGCAAACTCGCATGGTCATGGACACAACCAATGTACTAAGCGGCATAATTCAACAAGCCACCTCTCAATACAACATAAAGGTCCAATACGTGATAGAGGTATTTGGACCCCTGGCATTCATAAACTTCCTCGAACCACAAACAATACTACTAATGCCCTGGCTAGCGGCATTACTAACAAACTTCACACCATACTACATACCAAATGTATACTACACAATCCTCATAAGCGCAGTCGCACTGCCGGCAACAATATGGGCACTAAGGAGGCTAAAGATTGAAACGAGGAAGAGAGCACTAACGGCACTACTAATAATAAACACAATAACGGGACTACTCATGGGACCACTAACACCACTCTCCGGGCTATACTACGGAAACACAATACCAAACTGGAACACACCAGTGGCCAACCAATACGACCTAGCCATGATACAACTAGCCAACTACATACCATGGAACGCATCAGTAGCCGTACCAGCCACGGCAGTCCCCTGGTACTCAATAACAAGGTACGGATGGGGAAACCACGGAGTACCATTCCTCGGACCAAACAATAATACTCAGTACGTGGTTTACTCACCACTCGTGCCAACAGGATACCCGTACAGCACTGGAGACAGTGAATACGGCCCATACGCCTTTGATGATGGCGCATGGATACTGAAGGCAAACTACACAGGGCCAATAAAGATAATCAACGGGTTCTACTACGAGAACACCTACGTAATAAACCCAGTACTGCCAGGTACGTGGCAATACCCAATAGCCCAAATACCACCAACAAACATAACAATACAAATAACCACAGAAACAAAACCACAACAAGCAATAACACTACTAAACACAACACTACTCAAAACACAACTACAACAACCCCAGGGGATGTCCTGTGCCAATGTACTTGGCCCAGGGTTCAGTGAAATAATCATACCTGGAGGCACTTACATTGCACAATCAATAACTATAAACGAAACAACAAGAATAAGCTCAATAACAGTATTCACATCATATGATACTAGCCTAGCCACAGCAGAACTAGCAACAACATCATCATTGGTGCTTAATCAAGAAAATACAATATATACACACACCTTTGGAACGCCATGGTGGTGCTTACCACGTTCCTGGACAACACCAATAACAGCAAACCCAGACATAACCCTAAAACCAGGAACATACTACATAATACTAACATTCCCAATACAAGGACAAACAATATGCGAACAAATACCAAACACACCAAAGGCACTACTCATAAACGCAACAACAGGACAAATAATAAAACAACTACCATGCACCCTAGGAACAATAATAACAATACACCTACAAAGCAGTCTCCAAACAGTACTACCAATAAACGTAACGATGAGTATATTAAATTATACGATCACAATGAATGGAAACCAGGAAATAACGATGAGTACTAAAATCAAGAATACACAAAGTCTATCACTAACAATAAACATGCCAGAGATAAAGCCCAATGCGCAATTGATTATAAAGTTAAAAGTAATAACGCAGGACACCGTGGAGCCACTAACACCATGGTATTTAATACCGACAATAGGATTAATACCAACATATTTATCGCTAATATTGGCGATGTTAATCCTTAATAAGTGAGGAAAATAATATCATTAGCAATGAATATTAATTGTAAAATGCCTGAAGGGTTCATAAAGCAAATGATTAAGTACGTATTTGATATTCGTGGAGTAACATTAATAGATAATATTCGGTTATTTACAAATATACCCATAATAAACGGACTTAATTATATATTATATAAATTAAACATAAATATATCATATAGTTTCTTGCAAAATCAGTTAATATTGATAAAATATCGTGATAAAGACTATAGCCCAAAATTTCTAATCAGACCATATAGCGGTGATTTATATGACGTATTATCTGAGAAGTACGAGCTAAGTAATTGGTTATCTCCCGTACTAAATGAAATTAGGAATGCAATTATTGTTGATGTCGGAGCATATATAGGTGGCTATACCGTTAGGGCTTGTAAAAAGGCTGGGCAGGTAATTGCCATTGAACCATTAGAGGATGCCGTACTTTTGCTCCGTAAAAATGTAGAACTTAATGGATGTCAAAATGTGAATATAATCAAAAAGGCAGTATGGAAGGAAAAGGGCATAGTTTTAATGAAGCAGGCTAAATTTAATGAGGGAGGGTCGGCCATAAGCCCTATTGGCGACATTATGGTTGAAGCAGATACCCTCGATAATATAATAAGGGAATTAGGAATTAGCCACATAGACTTTCTAAAGATTGATATTGAGGGCGCTGAAGCAGAAGCAATACAAGGAATGAGGGAAACCCTAAAGATTACGGATTATTTAATGATAGAGCTAAGATCTAGCACATTATGGCTAATTAATGAGCTAAATAAGTTAGGGTTTAAGGTATTAGATTGTGTAAATTATGGCAACTTTATTAACGTGTTTCTACACAATGAGAATAAACTAAATAATACACACTTATAATCCCAGTATTAGTAAGCCCATGCCATCCTACGGATTACTAATATTTAATAGGAATGACGTAGTTGGTACGCTTCGCCTTACTAGATTATTTAATAATACCGTAGATGAAATCGTGATTATAGACTCATCTGACCCACCCAAGTATAGGGAGCTCATGAATCGATAACGAAGTATGGATCGAAGGCACGGTATTTGGAGCTATACCATTGGTACATGGAGAGTCCCTTAAAATATAATGTAATGGAGTAATGTATAGATATAGGCTAAGTAAAATAAACATTAATTACGTGTTACCTCTTAATGCTGATGAAATACCCAATGCTAATCTTATACTTATTTTATATACTATGAATTTAAGGTAGTCCTTTACATATCGTTGCAACGTTCAATTATCCCCTAAAGTAATACCGCAGATTTTAATAATTCAATTGCACAGAAATATAATCTAGATTTTTCTATGTAAACTTTAAAATTATAGTATTTTTACCTTTTAAGTTGATTAACATAAAATTATAAGATATAATCTTAGGTACTTTATTTTTACTAAATTTAACTTATTAATCTCTGTTATTGCTTAATATATATCTATAAATACCTGAACTTAATGCATAGACTTAAGGAGATAAGTTTTATAAGGTAAAAATGAAAAAATTGTATTATTAATGATAAAGTTACGGGAATAAATATATGTAATGAGACTATAATTCTCAAAAGCAATGGGCATTGAATTAAACCTTAAAAATAGTCATAAGTCATAGTCGTAATGAGCATTACTTTATCGATGATTGTGAAGAATTCTGTAAGTCGTATTGGTCCGAACATATTTAAGAAGGTGTTGTTCAGTAGTTTGCAAGTTCCTTATGACACGATAATACTTGTTGATGATGGTAACGACAATACTAAGTTAATCGTTAGAGATTTCGCCAGTGAGCATAATAAAGAAATCTTAATACTACGTAGCCCTTATGAAAAACCTACCAGGGCATTAGCGCGTCAAATGGCAATAAACGCGTTCTTGGAGAATACGGTTAGTGAATGGTTATTTTTCTTAGATGATGACGCGATATTAAGACCTGGTTGGTGGGAAGTCTCTAAAGAGTTAATGAAAGACCCAGCCGTGGGTGAGATCTGGGGTATTAATTGGGATCTTGATAATAGGAGGAAGGAATACGTGGAACTACTAGGCGACTCGTACAAGGAATACCTAATAAGGGCGTTCCAAATAAGGGGCGGAACACACGACACATTATATAGGAGAGATGCAATAAGAGATGTAATAATACCGCACTGGCTCCATGTTTATGAAGATGCATGGTTGCATCACTACGTAAATTGTAAAGGGTGGAAAAGCGCAATAAATGAAATAGGTATAATACACCTAAATTCACCGATAAGCTCAGGTTTTATGAGTGATGCGCAGAAGACGATTATAAAATATAGATTGTTACTTAAATATGGGATTGATACTGATGAAAAAGTAAAAATAAGGATTAAGAATTCTCAAGCAGTTAGGTTAAGGTATTCAATTTCATGGTACGGAATAATATACGGTACTGTAAGACACATGATCTATCTTTTATACGGTTCAATTAAGCAGTTTCTTTACGCTTTATCAAAATCAAAGGGATTAATCGATTGCAATAATATTTTACATGAATAATTATTTCGAGTGAGTTTGCTTGAAAATCTTTTTAACTTTCTGAGATAGACTATTTACATGCAGTTAATTCCATGATATATGGTAGAAAGTGAATCATAAAGATTATGGCTATATATCGAATATTTAGGCTTCGTTAATAATATGAAGTACGAAATCGTCACTATCAATATATTCCATCTCATAGTGATTATTTTCCTTAACAATATCAGAAGCCATGGCACTTAAGACATCGGTAATTACTTACAGGATACGGGGTCCTTACTCAATATTTAATAACGTTAATAGCGTAGAGTTTATTAATGAATTTAATGAAAGATATTTGCTGAAGAACTAGTCAATTTATGTAATGATAATTATAGCTTTATATGTAATTATGTAATAATATTGATACTTATATTGCAAAATATTTTTCATGGGACTTGGTTGTTAAACAATTAATAAAGCTAATTGAAAATAAATTATAAAATATGTATTATCTAAATTTCATTAAGTTTCTTAAAAACATAATAATTATCATACTGGCACAATGTTTATGAAGACGTGCGGTTTATTACCACTGTGAATTATAAGAAGCGATAGAAAGTAATGTAATGAAATATGTATAATGCATTTAGCTTAACACTCATGAATTTACTAGCATATTATGCGTAACTTTTACTCGTCCTCTTACCATAAGTGCTTCCTTTATTAAATCATAAATACTAACCTTAACATAAGGCGCTTTATAGAGATTCAGAGTTCCTAAGACTGATCTGAGATAGTTTCCAAGTCTTATTCCATCAATATAACCGTAGTACTTTAAGCAAAAATCATCTTTAAATAAACATAAAATTTTATTACCAATACTTCGCCTGATCATTAACAAATGCTTCGTAGTATTAGAATATTTAGTTTCTACGATTATGCTTAACGCAGTAAAACTCCTTATTACATATCGAGATATTAATGGACCTCTCGTAGTCATACTAGTAAAATGCAATCCAGCATTTATTGGTATATACATAGATTTATATCCCATGTTCCACAATACTAATCCTAGCAAGACGTCGTCTAGATATAAGAATGTTTCGTCTATGAATGGTTTGCCATTTGGCATCGTCCTCCTTACGACGTCGACCCTCACCACCATGTATGCTCCATCTGAGTATGTCACATGGTGCTCCTTATTGATTCCTGGGCATTCGTCAATTACGAATCCATTACAAATATCGTCAAAGAACCATAGCTCATCACCCCACCCTCCTGCTGAATAAATAATTCTTCCATCGCCATAATATATTAATCCGCTTACTGCAGCTACCCCCTCATTGCCTTCCATGTGCTCTATTAGTTTGGTTAGTGATTGTGGTGTTGGTATTAGGTCGTTGTTTGCGAAGGCTACGTACTTCGAGTCTGGGTCCCTGGCTTCCCAACCAACGTTCATGCCGCCAGCGTACCCGAGGTTCCTCTCATTGCGTACTATCTTAACCCTAACACCACTCGGCCTCTTCTCCTCAATGAACCTCCTAATACGCTCAAAGCTACCATCCGTGGAGGCATTATCAACAACAACCAACTCATAACCATCAAAGTCAAGGCTAAGGAAGGAATTAAGGCTCTCCAGGGCAATGTCGATGAACCTCATGCTATTGTAATTAAGCCAAACCACAGACGCCCTAGCCACAGCATTCATGCCAATGATAATACATTTAAGCATTAACGTTATGATTAACCAATGGGCATTATTAGGGATTTAAGTGTGGCATTGGCCAGTAGGCGTTTATTCAGTAATTGGCTTAGTGCTGGCTTTAAGTACCTCCTCACTAGGCATGGGTTGGGTAGGGACTTCGTAACCGTTAAGTGCGGTGACGCCAGTTATAGGCTGAGCCCAGGCATGTACTCATTCATCATTAATGCATACCATGATGGCCTCATTACTGAATTTAAGTGCGGTGGTTCCATGGAGCTCCTGCTTGGCGGCATTGCCAAGCTTGTAATTAGTAAGAATGGTGATGAGTTGTTCATAGCACCAGATGGTATTAAGCTTCGTGGTGAGGATTCCATGGATTTAACCGTGCTCTTCGAGACATGGCTTTACGAAATCCACTTCCTCGGCTTTAATCTTGATGGTTGGCTTGTTGTTGATATTGGCGCTTACATAGGCGATACACCGCTCTACTTCGCTAAACGCGGCGCCTTCGTTGTGGCAGTCGAACCTGTCCCATACCACTTTGAGGCTATGCTCAGGAATATTGAATTAAATCCTGAACTCAAGTCAAGGATATTACCGATAAATGCTGCCATAGCTGATAAGGATGGAAGTGTTGAAATAGCAGTAGAGGGTAGGATTGATGGTGAAGCCTCCATATTTAAGAAGGGTAAGGGTGTTAAGGTTAGGTCATTTACGTTAAGTTCACTATTAAACCACGTTAGGAGCTTGGGGGTTGACATTAATGCCTTTAGAGTTAGGGCTTTGAAGATGGATTGTAAGGGTTGTGAGTGGGATGTGGTGAGTAATGAGTTAAACACCCTAAGGCTCTTCGACGTACTAAAGATTGAGTATAGTGGATACTTGAGGAATTACACGGCTGATGAACTAATGAACAGAGTCGAATCAGCGGGATTCAGGTGTAGGAGGTACGCACACAACCAAATAGCCGTGAGAATCGGTTTGGATAGGCATGGGATGCTTTCGTGCTTGAGGGTGTGACCATGTGCAATGTGGCCGTTCTCGAGTTCTTCCACAACAATACCGAGCCAGGTGAATTCCTCGGTAAGGCGGTTCTTGAGGTTGGTAGTAGGTATGTTAATGGTAGTGTTAGGCCATTCATTGAGAGGTTCCTAAAGCCAAGGCTGTATGTTGGTATTGACCTTGAGCCTGGGCTCTTCGTTGATGTTGTCACGCCGGCCGAGTTCATGGTCAATGTCTTTGGTGTTAATAGGTTTGATGTTGTGGTATCCACGGAGTTGCTTGAGCATGTCCGTAATTGGAGGGTTGTGGTTAATGCCATGAAGCTTGTGTTAAAGCCCGGAGGACTCATATTCATCATAACAAGGTCTAGGGGTTTCCCATACCACGCATACCCCTTTGATTTCTGGCGTTATGAGGTTGGTGACATGGCTAGGATATTCAGGGACTTCGAAATAATAACCCTAATGAGGGATCCAATGGAACCCGGCGTGTTCCTGAAGGCTAGGAAGCCAATGAATTGGAGGCCAGCAGATCTCTTCAACATTGAGCTCTACTCAATGATTTTGGGCAGGAGGACTCGAGACATACCAAGCCTAGACGACATGCCAATACTGAGGAGGGTAACCCTAACAATACTAAACTCAAGACTCGCAAGCACAATGCCAGGCACACTGAGGCGGCTACTAACGAGGGCAGTATCCTAACCCAAAACACGTAACAACATAAAAATACCAAGTAGCATAGTTACACTGCAAGGATTCACCAACGAGATGAAATGTGTTTAAAGTATTGGATGTTAGTACTTTAGTTAATAAACAGCACTATAATTGTTGGTGGGAGTGCCAGGCTTATTTATGCGTTGGGTTGAATGGTGTTGAGGGTATTGTTAAGGTCGTGAATGCTGGTTTATGGTTTAGGGATATCGGTCCTTTTACCTTGATATTGATAAGTCTAGTCCTGGATTAGGATCGAGAATGAAGAGCGCCATGGGCCAGGGCTTTATGAAGCTAGGTTCTCGATATGGTGAGGTGGGTTATTTTGTTGTTAAGTTTGATTGTGAGGGTTGTGAGTACTCACTACTTACGCTACCACGCGATATTATTAGTTATGGTGATGAGCATGTTATGGAGGTTCATGGTACACCATCGCCAATAATTGATAAATTGAGCGAGTGCGGTTTTAAGGTTAATGTGGTATTTCCAGGTACGTACTCAATAATTCATTTCCACAAAAAGCTTTAAGGTGGTTAATCATCGCAGGGTGAAGGAGGTTGTGTCAGCAGTCTATCACGTTGATGGGACTGCGAGACCACAGACGGTTGCGAGGGACGAGAACCCAACTTGGTACGAACTCATAAAAGCCTTCAAGGACCTGACTGGCGAGGGCATTATACTGAACACAAGCTTCAACCTAGCAGGAGAACCACTGGTAGAAACACCAAGCGACGCCCTAAAATCCTTCGCCCTCGGAGGACTAGACGCAATATACATACAAGGCTGGATAATAAAAAAGAGGTGAAAAATAATGAGGGCGTTCAGGATTAATGAGGTAAAGGTATTTTATGATGAGGAGTTGGACGGAGGCGGGACGAGCTTTGGTCAACTTTACGTACCTATAATAAGGAGACTTATAGGAAGATCTAAGGTATGTTTTGAAGCATTCTCAGGCCCAGCCTTCATAGGCTTCTCCCTATTGGTCCATGGCTTATGTGAGGAGTTAGTGGTTGCCGATATAAATCCTGAGGCCATTAATTACGTTAAACTAACGGTTGATGAGAATAAGTTAAGGGGTAATGTGAGGTACTACATTTCAGATGTACTTGATGGGATTCCGGAGGATGAAAGGTTTGATTTGGTGGTGGGTAATCCACCGCATTTCAATGAAAATACGGTTAGAAATTACTGTAGAATCGTTAAATGCAATGAAATTGAATTATTAAAATCTTATGACGCTGGGTGGAATTTACATAGGAGGTTTTATTTGAATATTCATAAGTATTTAAATAATGGTGCAAACGTAATACTAGTCGAAAATACCGAAGGATCTGACGTGAAGGATTTTGTAGGGATGATAAATGAGGGAGGGCTTAAGTATGTTGGAGTTATAAAACCGGAACTGGAGGATATAATGCAGGCACTGTATATATCCATAAGAGGATGGAATGTTAATAGGGGTCTTTCAAAGATAGTGAAGAGGTTACCGTATGATGCATATAAGTTAGCATTTACACTTGGGCTAAATATTCGTTATAAACCACTTATAGATTATATTAGTTCTATGTCAAAATTCTATTTTGTATGGAACAGAAAATCAACCTAATTGACCCTTTTTAATAATCATAAAGCCGGCAACTCGATCTTTAGCGATAATTCTTATAACTGATAATGTTAAAATCACGGTAACGTCGGACATTTAGACATTGGGATTAGAGTTTAGTTCCTGGTAGGTTTTATTCGTTGAATCACGTTAGGCTTTATTATGTGTGGGTTCGTGAGTATGGTAGGGATGGGGTTTGGGTGTTTTGTGGGTTTCATTAGGCGTGGTGGGTTTGGTGATGCCCTGCTTGATTTTATGTATTCGCTTAGGAATTATTTTGACGTGTTTATGCATAGGCTTGGGTTGTTTGACTTGACGATGGAGAAGGGCTCTGGATTGATTAAGGAGTTGTTGAGTAGATCGAGGTTTAATGAGCCGTTTTTCATGTTGATAAACATTATGGAGGCCCATAGCCCATACCTACCTAGTGATCTCGGTGATGATCTTTACAACAGCGTTATTGCTGATTGGATTCTTAATCGTGGTGTTGATGTTGATGTGGTTAACGCATTGAGGCTTAGGTATGGTCTTCACGCTGGATTTGCTGTCGAGAGGGCTATTGAGATTGTTCATGACCTAAGCCGTTACCTGGACAATACCTTATTCATTGTTACCTCGGATCATGGTGAATTACTTGGTGATGGTGGTTTGGGCCACGGTTATTTCCTGAGGAATGGTTTGCTTAGGGTTCCGTTCTGGGTTAGGTGGCCGGGTTGGTTTAGGGTGCCTAGGCAGTTGGACCGTTCGTAAGTTTGACGGGGATTCCGTCAATAGTTAGGGCTGTGATTAATGATGATGAGGATTATGTGGTTGGTACGAGTATGGCGATCGCCGAGAGCTTCGGGTTAATCCCTTATCATAAGGTAGACGTTAAGTCCATAGGCACTGATGAGTTGATGGAATTCTTTAGCCACAGGATTAGGGTCTATATAGGTGGGTGCGTTTTTACGTATAACGAGAGTATGGAGACCGTCGAGGAGGGTGGTTGCGAGGGGTCTGTGGCTGGGAGGATTGCTGAGGTTGCAAAGTCACTGCTTAATTCGGGGCCAGTCACCTAGCTGTTTCCAACCCCTATGTGTTAGTACTCGATGAGGGTTCTTGGGCTTGTGCTTCTCATGGTTTTTGCTGTGTTTGTTTTGTGCGTGTTTCTGGGCTAGCTTTACGAGGGCTTCCACGTGCTTTAAATCCCTCGCCACCTGGCTTGGCTTCAGTCTGGCTTCGTGAAATCCCTCCACGTGTAGGAACCAGGCGGCCCTCCACCAAAGCCTAACCTCCTCCCCACCAAGCCCATCACTTATCGAGTCAACAGCACTAAAGAGTAATGTGGCAGTCCACCTAGGCGGTCAAAAACGCACTCCAAGCCTGGAACGCCCTACCCGTGGCATTCCTAACCAAGCCCTCGCTAAGGAGCTTCAGGGCCGGCTCAGCCTCGATTAAGGTCTCTAAAAGCCTGGCACCTATGTAATCCTCGGTAGTCGGCTTGGGCGGGGACCTCTCAAGGGACTTCGGCATCCACGATTTACTACCGTACTTCCTCCCTTAAATACTTATATTGAGTGTGTATTGCGGTGCGTTCGTTGACAACCATCAACCACTACCCAGGCACTCCCAACACCCTCCTAACCGCCTCCCTATGCAGTGGTGTTTGCCAGGCTAGGTCTTTTCCTATCCCTAGTTCTGGGTCTTTTTGTGGTGGCGGTTCTCCTGTCCAGTACCATGGGTCTCTCCGCTCCGGTATTTCCGTGATTAGGTTTTGTTCGAGTAGTTTGTTCATGAGTGGTATGCCGTCTCTGGTCATGAGTGTGTCTGGGTCTTCAATTGCCTTAATTAGTAATTGCCTCTCCCCATCGCTTAATGATGCTGTGAATGCCTTGAGGTTTTTGCTAATTATTAGATCGCTGGTTACCTTCTCGGTATTCCAACCAGCCCTGTATAGTTCTACCAGCATCTTTGGGTTTCCGCCTGTGATTCTCCAAATAACGTCGAAGTCAGGCTTATCGCCGGGTAGTTGCTCGTATAATTGCTTGAATCCCTCCCTTGGCATGTTCCACATGGGCCTCATGTTTGCCCACCTGTGACGCCCAATTTCCCTCTTTGAAACCCCCTCACTCGTGGCTACCACCGCAATGACTATGTCGTATGTCCTTGGCGGGTACTCAATCAAACCCAGCAGGCCCTTCACGTAAATCGCCACCTTGTCTAGACCTATTGCCTGGAATACGTCGTCGGCCAGTACCGCCACCTTCTTTGCGCCTGCCTTCATGATTTCCCTGGCCATGTCCACCACGGCCCATGCAACCCTCACCCAGGTATTGGCCGTGGCTTCCCTGAGTATTTCCATTAGCCTTGCCTTGACATCTGTTATTCCGGTTTCTGCCATTGCCTCCTTCTCGACTGGATTTACATAAACCACATCGAAGTTCAACTCCTTAAGTAACTCAACGGATTGTTTTAGCCATGTCGTTTTCCCACAACCCTCAGGTCCATAAACTACCTGATCCGGGTATGTACCCTTCTCGGCCTATTCCTTAACACGTCTCATTATTAGGTCTCTGTCCACTAACTCGACCGCTAGATTTGCGAAGTTTAGCTTGATCCTTCTTACTGTGTTTGATGGGTTGTTCTTTGTTTATTTTTCTTTCCTGTCTTAGGTTTTGGTGTCGTCATGTTCCTTAGTGTAGTTATTGATGCCTGGTTTCATGTATTTGCCATTCTATTACCGCTCCGTATATTGTGCCTGTGTTCAGTTCTTGGCTCTCCTGTGTCTCCTTGTCCGTGTTCACGTCAACGACCAGGCTTCTCAGTCGTTCATTAAGCACCACCGGTAGTGCTGTAATGGTTAACTCCTCGTCATCGACTAAGGCCTTGATTACCATGGGCTTCATTGAGGTTATTTCGAAGTCTAAGTCGAGGTAATTATACATTAGGACCACTTATACGGTAGGCCCTACCCTAACCCTACTTATGAAGCGTGCTAAGTCCTTGTCTTCGGGCTCGATACTTATGTACACCAGCCTACCCTCCTCATCAATGCCAACAGTGATGAGGGCCAAGCCCTCCTCAGACTTAACGGGTGACCTATCGCTGAGGACTATCAACACATTACCAAACTCCCTATCAACATTTACCTGGATGGGCGGTGGAATGGGGTAATTACTCAATCCTTGGGCTACGCCACCGGGGTTACCGAGACTAATGGACATACTAGGTTACTAGGTAATGAACTTAATCCGAAATAAATACTTTATCCGATCATTGATGGTCAATTCATTGTATCATGAACCGAGGAGCACGATGAAGGATGAAACCTAAGCAAGGAAAAGGCGATGTGAAAGCCGCAGGTACTGCCGTCAATAAATCCGAACCCTAAGCCCTCTTCAGCACTTGGCTTCATGGCGCTGTGAAGCAGGCTTAACTATGGAATGCCTAATCTTACTTTCCCATAAATGCTCATCAACATTTTAATCGGCTCTACGAGATCCTTGGGCCTGTACTTGCCCCTGCTCAATGCCTTGAGTACATGGGTAGTTCCAGGTCTATTGAGGGTCATTAAGGGCTGTTCTCTAAGTCTTGGTACTTTAGGTGTTTTCTAATTGCTTTTGGATGCTTTTTAGTGCTATTAGGCGTGCCGATGCCGTGTGCCTGTCCAGACCGTGTTAGTGGAAAAATTATAAGTCTTTGAAGTTATAAGCCCTTTGGTGACCTCGGGGTTCCGAGAGCCGCAGTGCCGTGAGCCACTGCGGTGAGGGGCTCCGAGCGGAAGCGTGATGAACCACCTACCGTGATTAAAAGTAATCAAACACGGTAGGCGGGGAACGCTTTGGCTTATTAACTTAGATCGGTTAAAATTTAAGTAGATTTAGTGCTATAATCGCTTGGTTTGGTTTAATTATGAGCTTAGTTATCGGGCGGGGGTTAGGCGAGTTGGAATTTCAGGAGTTGAATAGGAGGTTGATTTATGCGTTGTTCAGGCGTGGTGCTGATGTTCTTGAGTCGTTGAGGGATTGTGTTGGTGAGGACTGTGTGACATTGGCTAGTGAGGTTATGCGTGATGTTGATGCTGACATTAATTACATCATTGGCAGGATTAGTGATAGGTGGGCTGTGATTGATGTGGTTGTTGATGGCGCAAAGATTATTCATTCAGTACTTAGTGCGTTTGCTGGGTATGGTTTATTGAGTACTGATTTTAAGGTGATGCTTGAGGAGCTTAGGATTAGTGATAATGATGATAATGGTACAAAGATTAGAAAGGCGCTTAATCTATATAGGAGCTTGGGTGGTATTCTCATGCATATGGCTTGCAGGGCTCGTTACAAGGGTATTAGGGTTGGGAGTATGCTCATTGATAAGTACCTATTACTTCTGGGTATGGCCATTGATAATGCCCTCATTAATGAGTTCAATAATGCGAAGCATCTCTTGGCTGCAGCATACTTGGCTCTTTACGGTAAGGAGACTGAGGCAAGCATTGTGCTTAAGGATGTGGGGTTTAATTACGATGCAGTTGATGCGTTCTTAGGAGCATGTGCTATATTTTCGGAAATGTACGAGCATGGAATACGATTCACGGAAGATGATTTAAATGAGGAATTAGGATGAGTGCGTTATTCATCGATACAAGTATCCTCGTTGAATATTACCTGTGCACACACGATACAAAGTACCTAAATGAGCATTATGCATCTTGTACCTTATTGATAAACACCGTCTTTAAAATCTTGGAAATATGGTAATAAGTGGCTTAGTTAAGAGGGAGTTTCTATTAAAGCTTGTTGACAGAGCCGTTGAATCTGTCGTGATTACAGTTCCAATAAATCAAACACTTGAGGATTACGTGGATTACTTGACCGATGGCGTTATTTCAAGTCTTAAAATAAAAGTCATCAATACGGATAATAAAATCCTAGATATTGTATACCAATTGTATGGCATTGTCAAACAGCTAGTTAAAGATGGTAAGAAAAAAGTGCTAAGGGCTTTAGGTAGGGATGCCATTAATGCGGTTCATGCCAGTATGATTAATGCCACATTCATAACTAAGGACCATTCATTCGTTGATGCTCTGAAAAAGTTATCTAATAATGTTAATTGCAATGAGAGTGTGATGCCTGATTTACGTATTACGAATTGTTCATTAACAATAATGCTGGGTACCACGCAATTAAAAATACATGTAATGCTCCCTGTGAACCCTACTATAACTAAGGAGTAGAGATACACCGTTGCCACTATAATCCTCAATACTAAATATCCGTAAAAACGTCGTACTTTATTAACCCACCCTCATTGTACTCAAGCCAAACCCTCACTACATCCGGTCTAAACTTCGCTCCGTGAAATCACAAACGTGTAGGTAGTTAGTCGTGCCCTAGGATTTACTGAACCAATTACTAAGTTCATTCAGTGGATCTCCTAAGTTCCGTAGCCATCTCTACCCATTCTCAAGGGTATTTGGTTCATTACCGTTATATGAAGCATTTTTATCTTTAGGGTTTAATCTTTGTTATGCCATCTTACCAGCGTTGGGTTGATTGGCTGGATGAGGCTAGGGATGATTTAGATGCGGCAATTGATTTAATGAGGCTTGGTAGGTACTCAAAGGCCTGTTATCTTGCTCAGTAGGACCCAAACCAATTGGTGCAAGCTATTAATAAAGCCATCAGTGGACTGAACCCCATTGCCATCTTCATAATCGGTTCGTTGGCTCGTGGTGAGTTTGTGATGGGTATGAGTGACATAGACCTGATGGTTATAGTGAGCGGTGAGCCACCATTTAGAGCTAAGGTAATTGGGTCACCACTGGGCGATGTGGAGGTTATGGTATACACACTCGACGAATTCTGCAAACACCACACGGATAACAACATTATGCTTGAATCATTAAGAATCGGCATACCAATCATAAGCGACCCAGAGGAGCTAATGAAGCAGTGTAAGCGATGAACGGCGACCCAACCATTGGGACAGGGTTGCTCAATGACCGTTCGCGTTACCAATAATTAGTAACGCTTTTATAAACCTTTCTCCATGCAAAGCTCCCTGGGAATTCATTTTACTTATTTAGTTACTAATGATTAGTAACGCAATGGGTCAGAGACCGGAGGTTCCCATGTTTGGTTTGGCGAGGTTGCTTGAGGTTATTGAGGAGTTTGAGTCTCGTAAGGGTCGTGATCCCTATACCCGTGAGTTGCTTGGTTACCTGCGTATGTGGGGTTATGGTGAGGACCTGCTACTCTTGGCTTGGAATTTGGGGCTTGTTGAGAGGTATGATGATTATTGTGACCCTAGGACCCAGAGGGTTTGTAGGTTTAATAGGGTTAGTGGAAGGGGTCGTGAGTTTCTGAAGCATTATAGGGCCTTAATGAGACTTCTTGGTCAGTCTGACGGTGATTAGTGACTTACATCACCGTTGAGGCTATTGCCGTGATTAAACCTATTATGAATAATATGCCGAAGGCCCTAAGCACCGCTGGTTCGTAGAGTTGTGGCGCTATGTTTGTGAAGCCCAGGGCCCAGGCTATGTAGAATAGTAGCATTAGGGTGAGTCCAAGGATTAGTAGTGCCTTCCTTAGCCTTGGCTTGAGTCTCGGCCTTGATGTTAATGGCAGTGCGGCGGCTATTGGTAATGCCGCCAGGCTCATTAATAACGACTTGCCCGGTTCCTCGAGTGCCTTGATGACTGTTGGTGTTGGGCAGTGCGTTGGTTCCATGGGCTTTATTAATATTGGGTTTACGGTGATGTTCGTGAATATTACCATTGCGTTTGTCTTTATTAGTAGGTCTATTGATGAGTTAATCCATTCATTAACCGTAATCACACCCCTCAGTACGTATAATCCGCCTCTCGTTATGTTTGTAGCTATTGATTGATTTGCTACGTTCATTGATACTAAGAACCATATGGATCTTGTGGGTGTTGTCCCGTTTATCGTGTATGTCACAGCGTATGTGGGCGCAGTACTTGGGTAATTAAACGTGGTATTATCACTGATTATTTCCATGCCCGAACCTTCAGTCACGTATAGTATTAATGGTTGGTCCGTACGTATGTTTACTTCGTAGATTCCTGGTTCGACATTGGTGTTTAAGTTGAAGGTTATTGGGTATGGCTTCATACCCTGCGTAATTGGTGGCGCCTCGGCAGTTGAGTCTGCGATTACCTGCCCATCCCTGAGTAGTGCCAATGAGAGGGTGGCTGGTTGGTCTATGTATGAGACTCCGTAAATAATGATGTTGTGGATCCTTCCAGTGATATTTAACCTAAGGTTAAAGGATACCACAGATCCTCTACTCACCGGTAATACCACACCCGTGAGTTGCGTTGACATAAGTTGGGGTATTCGTGATATGTCGATGGCTGTAGCCACTACATACGTACCTGGCGGTATTGTCAACTCACCGGTACTTATCGAGATGCTACTTTGGTATAGCCCGCCAGGTATTGTTATTGAGGGGTGGTTCTCGGTATAGTTTATGGCGTTAATAATTAATTGATTAGCCGCCACGTCATAATCATTCACCACTAGCGGGCCGGTGTAGTCTCTAATCACGAGTTGGTAATCACCGCACACTGCGTACGTACCATTTACCCGGCTGATGGGCATTATATAGCCTATGACCTGCCTACCTGGGTTTATGGCCATTAAGGAGTATGCCGGGAGTACCGTGCTCTCGATATAGCCCCTTGGCGCAAGTGATGCAAGGCCATAAATGTAGGCGTAATCCTTACTTAATGGCTCCCAATTAATGCCCACCTGCCCAGTCCCTTGGTATGGGGGCCACATTGGCGATATCGGCGTGGTCAATGCCGTGATTATTAGGGCTATCGCGAGCGTTAGTACGGCCAATTTATTCTCGCGCAGTTTATGTAGGGCTTCTATGAGCGTTATTATGAGTAGTGCGGGGACTATCGCTGTAAAGCCCATGCCACCAAGTACAGCCGTTACTAGGGCTGGTACTGCCGTGCCCAGGACAGCCAACTGCATGAATGACGTGGTCGAGAGTAAGTAAATCATATTGTTCAGTACTTCCTGCGCAGTCACCACATGGGTCAGCGGGTAGGCGCCGGCTATCCAGTAGTACGTGAATGCTATTAGGCCTATCGTCATTACGTATTGACTCGACTCATTAAACTCCCTCTTAACGAACCAGTGAGTTATTGGGACTAGGACATTGAGTAGGTCCGTGATTGGGCTTAGGAAGGCTAGTAATGCCGATAGGGCTGTACTAACTAGCCTATCATTATTATCGATGTAGTAGTACATGGCTATGGCTAGTGCCGTTGATATTGCTTGCGGTAGCCATGGGTTCGTGATTGAGTTGATCAATGAGGCGTTGATTATTGATGCAAGGACTATGGCGGTTACGGGGCCAATACCCAAACCCCTGACCCTACTTAGTTTATATGTGTAAATTGCTATTAATGAGTTTGTAATCATTATAAGGAGCGCCATAAATACTGGTAAGTAGCCACTCATTGCCAACGGGCCAAGTAATAGGCTTTGCCCAAGATCACCAGCGCCAATACTCGCCAGGCCCAGGGACTTCATAATTAACTCCCCAAGGTCATAATAATAACCGCTCCCATTGAATAGCTGTAGCCAAACGTAGATTATCTCAACCACGCTGACTATGTACGTGATCGCTCCAATTAGTGATTTGGCTATTAATTCACGATTCATGAATGATTATGATTATAATGCGGTACATCTTTAATGCTTTACCTCGATTGAGTGTAGGCAGTGCCTAATACCAATTATTAGATATATTAATTCATTAATTACCTCGCCCAGGGACTTACCACTACTCATTATTGTGATCGGCATTTCAATCCTCAACTCATCACCGACAGCATTAATCATTAATTGACTAAGTACGTGATCACCCCTTACATAGCTCATTAATATATCCATTACTTTACCGAGTTCATTAATCCTTATTATGCATGGCACGTAGTTAATGCCATTAATGACATACTTGCTATAGTCCATGTCGCACTCAACGTGGGTATCCCCCTCATCCCTGATTAGCGTGCTCATTAATTCGGTAACCCGGTATAACTTTTTAAAGGCATGCCTATTTTAGTGGTTTGATGTCATCTATTGAGGAATTAATTACAGGTACCGCGGTTGGGATTAAGGCCAGTGATGGCGTTGTCCTGGCTGCGGAGAAGAGGGTTGCCTACGGGTTCACTATGTTCAGTAGGTCTGGTAGGAAGGTGTTTAGGGTTAATGATAACATTGGCATTGCATCAATAGGCATACTGGCCGATATGCAGGTACTCACCAAGATCGCCAAGGCATACATGTCGCTCTATGCCCTGGACACAAAGACAAGGCCGAGCATTAGGTCGGCGGCTAAGCTCCTTTCATACGTACTATTCTCCAACAGGGTATTTCCATACTTCGTGGAGGTTCTTGTTGGTGGTGTTGATGATGAGGGGCCGCACATGTACATCATGGATGCGCTTGGTTCATTAATTGAGGATGACTATGCAGCCGTAGGTACGGGAAACAAGTTGGCGATTGCGGTGCTCGAGGGTAATTACAAGCAGGGGATGAACGTTAAGGAGGCCAGGGAATTAGCTATTAAGGCAATAAACCAGAGTATCTCCAGGGATCCAGTTTCTGGGGACGGTATTGACATACTTACAATAACGAGGAGCGGCTCCACCGAAGAGACGATACCACTACAGCCATTGCGATTATAAGAAGTGATGTACCCCGTCCTGGAGGGGCACGGCCTCATCGGTGGGCCAATCCCAACTCAGTCGGCCCACGCCGGCGGGGCTGGTAAATAGCATTAAAGTGGAATTATTAGCCTTTTCCATAAAGACTTAATAACCGCCACCATGTGGTTTTACCCGTGATGTGCCTCCACGGGGCTGATGATTGATGAAATTGGTCTTTGCTGATCCTCAAAATGCCCAGTCATTGTTGGTTCATTTTGTGTTACCAACGATTGGTAATGCGGTTTATTGTAGTGGAAGTTAGTGGTGCCATTAATGCCTTGTTTGATGTTGAGGTAGATTTTTATTCGCCAGTTTTCTCCTTTGTTTGATAGTTGTTGTATGGCTTTGATCCTGGTTAGGTATGGTGAGGTTGCAATTAAGGGACCGGGCACTAGGTCAATGATGGAGGGATTGCTCATGCATAACGTACTCAGTGGCTTGAGGAGTATTGGTGTTGATGCTAGGATTGCCAGGTCCCAGGGTAGGTTGTTTGTTGAGGTTCCTGACGATAAGGTTAAGGGCGGCATTAACGTGATTAGTAGGGTCTTTGGTGTTAAGTCATTGTCGCCGGTCAAGGCCTACGTGTTCAAGGACATTAATGACATTGTTGGCGTTGCCGTTAATGAGTGGAGGGACTTGGTTAGGGGTAGGAGGTTCGCGGTTAGGGTTCACAGGGTTGGTTCACATAACTTCACCTCATTGGATGTGGCTAAGGCCGTCGGTGCGGCCCTAAAGCCGTTCAGTGCCGGTGTTGATCTCGAGAGGCCTGATATTGAACTGTTCATTGAGGTTAGGAACGATAAGGCGTATTTATTTACTGAAGTGATTAATGGGCCTGGTGGTTTACCGCTTGGTTCTGAGGGTAGGTTACTGGCTTTGATATCCGGTGGCTTTGATTCACCCGTGGCCGCCTGGTTCATGATGAAGAGGGGTTCCTACGTCGATGCATTGTTCTGCTCATTAGCCTACCCAATTGATGTGATTAATTTCCTCAGGGTTTCACATGAACTATTTAATAGGTGGTCTATTGGTTATGACCCGAGGCTCTTCATAGTCGACTGTTCATCATTGATTAATGAGTTTAGGGCTAAGGCAAACCCACGCATGTGGAGTGTATTGTTTAAGAGGATTCTCTATGAGGTTGCGTCTAGGGTAGCCAAGTCAATAGGTGCCCTGGGCCTTGTGACCGGTGAGTCCCTGGGGCAAGTGTCATCGCAGACCCTCCATAACCTAATGGCCATTGAGTATGGTATTGACCTACCCATTTACAGGCCACTGATTGGGCTTGATAAGGATGACATAGTGGATTACGCTAAGAAAATAGGTACCTATGGAGAGTCCATGAGGACTGAGGAGTTCTGCGCCCTATTCTCCGAGAGACCCAGGACTAAGGTCTCAATTGATGAGTTAAATAATGAGTTGAGGAAGCTCGATCAAGGTCTCATTAATAATCTGCTGAATAGCGTCGTTACATTGAGGGCTAGTTCGGCTGTTAAGGTCATTGATGAGTTAATGCTTGGAACCGGTGATTTGGAGATTGATCACGTGCCAGATAACGCGGTGATCATTGACCTAAGGAGTAGGGACGAGTATGAGACATGGCATTACCCAGGTGCTCTGAATGTCAATATTGACAAACTCGTAAATACAGTCGAATCCCTGGGTAGAAACAAGACATATGTGTTATACTGCAGTAGGGGCTTGAGTAGTAGGTGGGGTGCGCTCGAGCTTAGGAGGCTGGGCTTCAGGGCTTTCTCCATAGACATTAATAGGCTGAGGGGATCACCATGAGAATGTCGAGAGGGCCTAACGAGAATTACGTGAAATCCAGGGTACCCAGGGGTTTCCACTTAGATGTTGCCAGGAAGATCCAGATGGCATTAGCTAGTAGGGTTGTTGAGGAGGACTTAATCAATATTAACAATGTTGACTTGGTGGCGGGTATTGATGTCGCATACATTAACCATAAGGATACGGAGATAGGGATTTCTGTGGCCAGTACGTATTCCATTAGTAGGTCATCAATCATCGAGTGGAGTTGTTGGGTTGGTTCAATAATCTTCCCATACGTGCCAACCCTACTCTCCTTCAGGGAGTTGAAGCCTGTGGTTAATGCATACCTTAGGTTGAGGACCAAGCCCCAGGTAGTTCTCATTGATGGACATGGTAGGGCGCACCCATATAGACTCGGCATTGCCAGTCACTTTGGTGTTTGTCTACGCATTCCTACTATTGGTGTTGCGAAGTCACTACTATACGGTAGGATGGAGGGAACCGAGGGGCCGGTGCTTGACGTAAGTACCAATGAGGTTATTGGATGGACAGTACAATGTGCACCCACTAAGCCTACGTATGTTAGTGTTGGTTATGGGATCTCGCTGGGCAGTGCGGTTAATCTTGTTAAGAGGATGTGCGTTGGCTCCCAAATGCCAATACCAATACTGCACTCACACAATACGGCCAATAGCCTAAAGAGGAGGATCACAAAGAGACTTATGGGTGAGACGACCTTTGAGGAATTGGATAGTGAATGTAAGGCATCAATGGGTAATTACCTATCTTAGGACTAATTAATCACCACTTCTCACCGAGTTTCTCGGGTATTAGTAATTTCTGTCTCTCAATGACGTAGGTCCTGGCATCCCTAATCATTGAATCAATGACTTGAGGATTAGCCCTGGACTTGGCAGAATCCAGTATTGCCCTTGCTGTGTCGACGAGTTTTAGGTCATACTCAACGAGCTTCTCCAGGTTCTCGGGAAAGACCTTAAACCTATCATGCATACCAGCATCACCTGTTGGTGAGCCCCAAACCTCGGCTATCAAGCTCCTTAGGTCGCTGAGTACTGTCTCGTACTGCTGTATTAATGGGTCGAAGGGGTTATTGCGGGCGATCTCCTCCTCAATCCTCTCAATAAGTTTTTGGGCCTCCTCAAGCATTGAGGCCGCTGTCTTCCTGACAAGGAAGTCGTCCTGCCTAATTAAGTCCTTAATCTTATAACCCCTGAAGCCTGGCACCAAGAGTTGGAGTCTCTCCAATGGACTGAGTGGCGACTCGGAAATAGGTGGTTTAACATTGCCTGAGGACATTAATTACTAATTAAATGCTCAATTTTATAAACACTAGCTTGTGAACTGGCGCCTAGCATTCAATCCCAATAACATCCTTACATGAATTAAGCAATTCCCTGTATAAGTGCGTGAGTATCCTGGCAGCCTTAATCTTCGTATCCAGGGCCTCAAGCAATTCATAATAGGCCTTCCTAAGTGCCTCCTTAACCTCCTCTGGCTTTGTCTTCAGGGACAACTCAATGTTAACCGTGTGACACACAACCTTAATAATTGGTTCCTCAACACAACCTGTCAACCTAATAATGACCTTACCCTCATCAACCCTAAACTCAGGAACAACATTCAAACTAGACAGTACCCAGTTACCGCCAATTAATGTTACGCCAGACATATCGTATTAATAATTCACGATTATTTTAAAATACTATACCCTCAGGTGCATTGTTATGATTTTACTTCGCATATTTTGTATATGGTTGCGGTAGTCCTGAGCGTATGCCCCATACGTAGAAGATTATGGCTAGTATTGTGACCGTCACCATATCCCATGGGAAGGATATCAGTATTACAGGTCCACCGGCTGTTTGGCCAATGTACGTCATGAGCGTTAATATGATTATGTAGACTATATACCACGCCGCATTCTTGATGTGCTCCTTAACTTTATAGATTAGCCCAAAGATTACCGAGGCAATAAATACGAAGGCCATAGCATATGGGACAGCGGGCCATCCAGACCAATACACTATGTAACTGGCACCTATAAACGCCACTAAGCCTATCCAGAAACCGCCAGGTAATTTAAACACTGATCCTTTACTTTGCCTCCTCGAGACCATCATAACTACCGGGTTTGTTAAAAAGCCCATGTAACCCGCTACCACTGCGTCGTCAATTAACCCGTAAACGCTTGGTATTGGGGCTGTTAATATTGCCAATAGTATACCTATAATACCGAATGTTATTAATGACCAGTAGGGTATTGCGTATTTTTCGTGGATGAACCTCATTAAGTCAGGTACGTACCTAGACCTACCCATGGCGAATAGTATCCTAGTACCACCACCAAGGTATATATAACCAACTATGAATGGACCCAGTATTGCAACGATCAATGTTATTATGAAAACCCAAGCAACCCCGTAAGTACCACTCAGGTAGAGAAACGGATTAGTCTTACTAATAAATACTAGGCTTCTCCAGTCACCAGGTGTTACATTCAACTTAGACCAATTAATGGCACCAACAAAGGCTGTGCTGAACAAGATATAAATAAGCACTTGAGCAACCACAACAAGAATTATGGCTAGTGGTAAATCCTTGCGTGGATTCCTCATTTCCTCAGCGAAGTCAGGTATAACCCTAACACCACCAAAGGCAAACATTCCGTATGGAATCGCCATGAACATTGCTGCTAAGCCGTACGGTAAGAAGCCGCCCTTAAGACCAGTGAAGTTGCTTGGTATGAATACTGTGGCCATAATACCAATTGCGACCAGTAAGTATAGGATTAACTTAAACGTACCCAGCGTTATATTTGATATGCCAAAGGTCTTAACGCCGAAGTAATTTAATGGAACCATTAATAGTATTAACACGGCAGCAACTACTGCACCAAGCAATGTGGGCGTCCCTGTTGGAGTTAGTAGGTTGTGTGCGAAGTAGTTTATTCCGTAAACTACTGCAATAGCTTCAATTGGTGGTATGAATAAGTACCAGAGCAGGTCGGCAAAAGCATTGATCATATTGGTGATCCTACCATGTGTATATAACGAGTACCTAGATGGCCCTCCAGCCTCTGGGTACACAGTCCCTAGCTCTGCATACGTAAGCCCTATGAATGAGTAGAAGATTCCGCCGAGGATCCAGGCCAAAATAACCGCTGGTCCAGTCATTACAGCCATCTTAGCAGTACTAAATAGTATACCAGTACCAATCGCACCAACAAGCCCAGTCATCGTTATATGAGACAACCCTAATTCCCTACGTAAACCGACACCCTGCCTATTTTGTTTATCTTCTGGCTTTGCCACATTATGTCAGCAATTTACCGTTTTTAAATTTTACCCAAGTTTATATATAAAATTTAGTAATATGTTTTATTAACTTTAATAGTTATTATTTAAACATTAAATAATTCATGGAATTTCCTAGAAAGTGTGTATTTGATTATGGATGGTTCCTGCACTTTTCCTTCGAGTACTTTCTTACCGTTGATTATTAATGCGGGTAGGTCAAATACGTTATATTCCCTTAATTCATTAATTATTGGTATGAATTCGGCCGGTCCCTCGCCGCCCAGTAACATTCCTAGGATTATGTCTATGTAATCCCTGTTTATTTTGACTGAGGTGAATCTAATGATACTCCCGCTTGTCCTCAACTCATTCGTTACCTCGTTAATTGCATCTCTAATGAACTCTAAATACTTATTATCTCTGCCATCGATCATGTATAGCCTAATGTTGATCAGCATTCAATTAATAATAAACAATTAATAACTAATAAACCCTACTATTCATTGAAAATAAAATTAATCACAAAGCTAAATTCAAGGTCAATGTTTAATCCCTCCAAATCTAGCAGCCAAGTACCCACCTAAGGCACCAGCTATTACGTTAACTACAATGAACAAGCCAATCCTGGTCCTACCCCAGAGCGGCCCTGGGTATGCATCGAATAATAGGCTTAGTATCGCCACAGCGATTATGACGTATATGACCGTCCTCTGGGCTGGTCTAAAGTAAACATTGTAATTTGTCATTTCCTCAGTCCTATAGGGCCTTGCGAATAGTATGAGGAGTCCATAGAGGACCAGTATCAATACGAGGGATACCCAGTAGCCCTTGATTAATGCCCATATTGGGCTCAGGACAAGTGGTGTTGGGTAGAATATGTTAGCCAGCGCCTCGAGTATTAGGATAACCACTGACACAAAGAAGGCATAACCAACACCAGCCACTGCATTATACCTGATCTCGCGTGTAGACATTATTTCCAATTAATAAATAAATTTTATAAACCAAACTAACAATTCAGTATTAATATGTCGATAAGGGCTCAGGTAATATCCACAATAGACGAGAAGGGAATTGATCAAATGGGTCCAGACGACCTAATAGTGAAGTATCACTCCGTTGATGTTAGGACAAGGTCAAGACTCATTGTTTACTCAAACCAGAAGGCTGTGGTTAGGATACAGGGACAAATACAGGGAGTCTTTGACTCTGGGGCTCACGACCTACAAACACCTGCCAATCCAATATCCCAATTCTTCGCCAAGTTCCAGTACGCTGGCAACATACCGTGGGAGGTCGAGGTACTATTTGCAAGTACGGCGAGACATGAGGCAAGGAGCGAGGGGATCACGCAAACAAAGGAGCTTGTCCCAATGAGGTACCAAGTGGCCTATTACTTCATGATTACCGACCCTGTTAAATTCATTAATTCGGTGCAGTTTGGTGGTTTTAAGTACACCGTAGAGGACTTCAAGAACTATGTATCACCAATAGTGGACCAGGCAGTCAGCCAAGTCCTTAACCTAGTATCACTCAATGAGGTTTATGCCAACCTGCATAAGATAACCGACGCAGTGACAGCAAGTCTCAGGTCATTCTTGGATGAGGTTGGCGTACACCTAATAACATGCAGAATCGTAAGGCTTGAACCCGAGGACGAAACAATGAGGAGGGTGGTGCAGTTCATGGCCCTTGGCCTGGACGTTAACACGGCAATTAGGGCTAGGCTTGCGGAGATCATGGCCCAAAGAAGTGATCCTGCTGCCACGAACATGATGCTCGGTGTGCCATATTACCCAATATACATACTACCAACTGCAGGCATACCTGGCGGCCTACAGCAATTAACATCCCCACCAACGCAACAACAAACGCAGCAAAGTCAAGGTGGTTCCAGTCAATCTAGCCAATTCGGTGGCTTTGAGATTAGCCGGGGTTAATGAGGTATGAGCCATAATGTCTTAAAAAATTATGGGGTATATAATGACCATGAATTGGTGATTGAGGAGGTTAGGATTAATAATCTGCCATGCTTCATAAACCTATCAATACTGAACCAGGGTAAGGTCCCCGAAATACTCATTGAACTAAGCACAGGTTGTTCTCACTACAATGCCATGATAAGGGTAACCAGGAAATTCATGAAGCTCTTCGGTGTAGATACAGCTAGGATAGCGGCGGCTAAGTTGGCCAGGGTGTTAGGCATAGAGGATTATGAAGCAGTTGAACACGGTGATATAGAATTAAGGTTAAGGAAGAAGCCAGGGCATTACCCAGAGTGGGTGAACCAAAATATGGATGCAGTAATTAACGCATTTAATGAAGTATTGACATCACTAGGCATAATCACGCAACCTGCAATTCAACCACAGCAAGAAATACATCAAGAGATCCAATCGCCTTTAAGTACCCCTCAGCAAGCCTCTGTGGAGACCTTAGTTGCCCATGTAGTAAAGTCGTACGGTAATATTAATGGCCAAAACCTACTACTGAGGTCCTTGGGCGAGAATACCCGCATTGAGTTATGCCTTGAGAGAATGGGTAGTTGTAAGCCACTAATAACCGTAAAGGCAAACCCGCTTGAAATTACAATGCATGAAGATGCCGTGAAGGCCTTTGGTGAGAATAGGGCTATTGAATACGCCACGTGGATCGCCAACGCCCTCTACATCAGTAATTACGAAATAAGTGAATTGGGTAACGAAATAGTGCTTAGGTCGAGGGGTGGCGTAGATGGTGCATTGACAAACAATCTGATCAGGGTTATGGATATAATAGCCAGTAAGTACCTGGGCAGGGAGTAATTAAACAATCATCACTGAGTCTCCCTAGTCTGTTTAATTAATTCCTTGGCTCTGGCTATGAACTTAGCAAGCACTTGCCTGGCAGCTTCATCGCTCGGTAGCTTACTGACAATACCAGTTGGGTCTGGCCCATTGTATTGATACTCATGTATCACCAGGGCTAGTGATGTTAATTCCACAATATCGGCATTTTTCTCAGCCAATTTGCCTGCGATCTCCATGAGCATGTTCGTAGGCATAATGGCCAGGATCCAATCATTCCTTGAAACTTTAACGCTACGGCTAACCCTCTTATAGCCCGTGAAATTAAACAAATGCCTATTCTTAATGGCTAAATACGATAGGTAAGACTTCCATGCCTGGAATGCCTTACCAGCGGCGTTTCTAAGCAATCCATCGTTGAGGAATTTCTCGGCCAGCTCAAGCTCTACTTGAGTCTCCATAAGCCTTGACTTACCTATCTCATCTAGGTTTAGCTTAATTTCAATCATTTTTACCACATTAAATAATTAGGAGCCTTTAAAGTGCTTTTAGTTCGTCATTACCCTGCGAAAATCTTAAGTAAACATTGTTTAATAACGTATGTTGCTAATGAAGTTAAGCGTTAATGATTTGGTTGTTGGTTATGGAGGTAAGGTCGTCATTAATGGATTAACCGTGGAATTTGATGAAGGTAGGACCGTAATCTTAGGCCCTAATGGCTCGGGCAAGACAACATTATTGAGGGCTATTGCTGGGGTAATAAAGCCGTTGAGGGGCATTATAGTGCTTGATGGTAGACCACTGCGTGGGGGTGATGTGGGTTATGTTAGTCATGCCGGTGGGCTTGATCCTAATATGACCGTGCATGAAAATCTAGAGTTCTATGCCGAGGTTAAGAATGCCAGTAACCTAGACGAGGTAGTTGATAGACTTGGGATTAGGAATCTAATGAATACTAAGGTGGGCTTTCTGAGTAATGGTCAGAGGAGGATGGTTGAGATCGCTATCGCCATGTTGGGTAGTCCCAAGGTTTATGCACTTGATGAATCAACTGACGGGCTTGACGTGAATTTTGCCAGTAGAGTTAAGGATATTGTGAGAAGCCTGCACGGCATTGTTATATACACAACACATATGTTATCCGAGGCTTTAGAACTCGCTGATTACCTAGTCATCATTAGAAAGGGAAGGATTGCCTTTCATGGAGACATGACTAAGCTTGGTGGTGCCATGAGGATAGTCGCTAAGAGGGGCGTGAGACCAGGATTATTGAGGCTGATTTGAGTGAGTTACCTCGTGTTATTGATGAACTGAGGTCTGAGGAATTTAATGTACTTGAGGTCAGGAACTCAGTGATTGATGAGTTACTGGGTGGTGTGGATGATTAGGGCTTATCTCAGGAGGGCGTGGAGGGTTGGCAGGACCTATTACCTTGTGACGCTGATAACCCTATTGGCGGTTATGGTATTCGTGATTGCGCAGTTCGTCTTTATAATAATCACGGTTAACCCCGAGAACATTCATGGCGTTAAAATGCCTATTGAGGAGGCCGTGGCATTTACGAGGGTCCTCATGCTAATAATATTGATCGGCATGACTTCACTGATGGTATCCTTACTATCCGCCACCATCGTGCTTGGCACAATACAGGCGGACATACAGAATGGAGTTTTCGAGGTGCTATTCGGTAATGGCGTGAGCGATAGGGACCTCATTAAGGCGCTTTATATCGTTGGGCTATCATCATTTGCCATGTTTTACTTATTGGCTAAGGCCTTAATGATAATTCCACTCTACATTGTAATCCCAAAGATCCTAAGCACCCTAATGGTGGCCACCCTACTGGCTCCATTCGGTGTTGGGTTGTTTACCACGGGGCTTAGTGTGCTCATTGGGCTTTCAAAACCAAAGTACTTTAAGATCTCCACGGGCATTGGATCGACAAAGAACCTAGCCTTTACCATGGTATCGCTCCCTGGCCTCATAATCCTATTCTCAATAATGATACCTATAATTACGACAGCGACCAGTGCAACTTCATACCCAGCGACGCTACTGCGTGTATTGAATGTGGCGATGATTATCGTATCGATCGTGATGGCGGTGTTGTCAGTAATTATTGCATTTAAGACCCAGGTTAATAGGGTTGGGTTGATAATGAGAGGTGAGGAGCCCTAGTCACAACTTGATGATTAAGTAGTTAATGCCTAGGTAGGCTAGGAAGAAGGGTATTAGTACTAAATCCGTTAGGTCAAGCCCAGCTGCCTCAATGGCCCATAGGGTGCCCAGGCTGAATAGTAGGGCTGAAAGCACGTACTTCAGGTGCGGCAGTCTTATCCTGGCTATTTGGTCCTTAATCACCGCCGTGAGGATAACCACTATGGCTGCTGCGAGCAGCGTGCCTATGAGGGTTGATGAGTAGCTCCTTGGTATTAAGGCAATGAGGACTAGGGCAGCCTCAAAGGCCTCTATGGCTGATACCGTGAATACCACGGCCAAGTCCCCACGTTCCTCCTCACCACCCTTACCCCTACCAGTCCTCTTGAAGTACCTACGCGCACTCCTGAGCAGTCTATAACCGAAGTAAAACAGTATTACCGATGATACCGCTAATACGTAATCGAGGGGTAGGTAAATGATGTACCGACCAACGGTGAACGTAGGTATTAAGACCAGGAGCACGCCGGCAATAGCATACAGCACTGGTTTAAAGCCCCTGTAAATTCCCTGGTAAATAGCCGTGACTGCGCCAGCCTCCGAAAGCTCAAGCAGACTTATACCGAATGCCGCGAAGAATATCCCAAAGTTCACGGGAATCCACAAATCACGCTCAGTTTTAAGTATTTCTCATGCACTTACAATTAACGCAAAGCTATATAACTCACCTAAACGTATTATAAGTATAATGACGGAAGAAGTAGTGATACCAAGCATAATCGTCGAGGAACTAAAGAAGAAGGGACTTAACCCCGAAGATGCTATACTCAACGCATTAATGAAAGTAATTAACCTGGACCCAAGCACCATGATGGAAGCGAGGATGGAACTCGCAATTAAATATCTAAATGAAGGCAGGGAATTAATAGATAGGGACCCCGTGCAAGCCAGTGAGAAGCTCTATAAGGCGGCTGAGGAAAGCGTAAAGGCGTTGGCCCAGTATTACGATTTAAAGAATATACTAAGTAGAGTGAGTGAAAGGGGTAGGTGGACCGTGACTGAACTTGAGAAGGTTGTTGAAACGGTAAGTGAAAAGCTCGGTGATTGGCTTGTGCGGTCATGGGACGCGGCAAATTACCTACATGTATGGGGTTTTCACGAGACAAAGTTAGACCCTGAAGCCGTAAGAATTAGGTATCCGTATATTGAGAGGATTGTGAATGAGATTAATAGGGTTATAAAAACGAGGCTTGAACAAACATAACCAGTTAGGAAAGGCGTATAAGCTAAAGCATTTATAGTATCATCATGCCGAGTTATAAAGTTATCAGTGATATTACGAAGGTACGTGAGGAACCATTGAGTATCAAGGGTGCCGTGGGTGTATACACCCAGTGGCTCGTGAGTAAGGACGACGGCTCCAAGTACGCCGTGAGAAGGCAAGTGGTTAAGCCCGGTGGTAAAGCGCCACTACATAGACATGCCTATGCGGAGACCTTCATAGTACTTAGGGGTGTTGGGAGGATGACCGTGGACAACGAAATCATTGACGTAAAGCCCGGCATGTGCATATTCGTAAAACCAAACACACCCCATTCAATAACAAATACTAGCAATGAAGACCTGGAGTTGATAACAATAATATCCTATGAGGAGGACATGAGCATAAACGTCCTCGAGTAGCGCATTAAACATGAAACTTAAATTAGGTATTTACGGCTTGGATTTACTAATTATTGGAAATTGAACAGATACATTTAAATATTTTATTTACTTTCAATTTAATAATGAGTGAGCCGATACTAAGAGTTAAACCGATATCCTATGGGAGGAGGAATTACCTACGATACATCCCAGCCATAATCGTAATAGCCCTTGTTTGGTTCGTAGGCATTGTATTAGCAATACAGTATAAACTGCCAAATTGGGAGTACGCCCTACTCAACCTATTCTTCGCTTTAATTACGGCATATGTCATATGGGCGATGATACGATCAGCGAGGGAGAATAGGCTCTATAGGTCTATTAGGGACTTTGCACTGTATAGGGATTATGCATGGTTTATAACAGTGGATGGTGAGGAGGTTACAATACCCATTAGTGACCTCAACCCATGCGTTATTAAGTACACACCGCCAGTGAGGAATCTTAACAGGCCATGGTGGTACTACCCAGGTTGGGTTGAGTTGCTCATTAGTTATAATGATGTTAATTATACGATACTCCTTAGTACTGACCAGTGCAGGCAGTTAAATCAAGTCCTAATGACGGACTTCGGCAAGTCGAGGATTGATTGGTGTGGGGAGAAGGAGAAGAAGGCTGGCCCCGTAGTGCTAACGAGACCGAAATTGGCATGTTAGGGGTTGGTAGTATGAGCAATGTGATTATTACGCCTCGTCGTAGGAATCCGGTCATTACATTCATTATTGGACTTATAACGGCTTTAGTTGGCCTCATACTGTACCGATTAAGAGGCGACCCCCTATACCTAGTCTTCGAGATACCTGGCATCATCGGCATGGCATCTGCTGTTGCAATCTACGTTTCAGACAGGCGTAAGAGGGCTTGGTTAGAGGAGAGTGGAGCCTTATGGGGTTATAAGGGAGCCATTGTGCCGAGTCCAAAGGCTCCCCTTACTCGCCTCGCTGTTACTAATTCCCTATTCGGCTTCGTCCTCTTGGCTATTGCTTGGGAAATGATTGTAAATCCGCATGCCTGGCTAAACCTATTAGTTTCCTTCCTAGTCTTTGCCGGTATCCTAGTCGCGATAGACGCTATCTTAGTGAAGGGGTACGTATCAGCGAAGAGGGATATAAGGACTAATATAAGGGATATACTCCTATATAGTGATTACATTCGTATTAGGACAGGTACTAACGAAATCATCGATATTCCTATTAACGACGTCACAATTTGTATTGCCGGCTTTGGCTGGCGTGATGGTATGGGGAATGCGTTTGATACGCTAAAGATTAGGTTCGCAGGCACCACCTACACCCTCACTGTGCCAGCCGGCATTGGGCGAGAGTTTATTAATGCCCTAAGGAGTATTGGAATTAACGAGGTTCATACATGTAATTACCTGGGCATTTAAATGATCCTGTAGATATCGATGAATTTACTATACCATTCACTGTATGTCTCCCTACTAATCACGTGGAACTCAAATACCAGAAGTGCGTCATCGCCAACCTCCTTAATGATACTCATGACCAATTCCACGTACTTATGTGGGTCATCACCATACACATCAGATATTATCAGAACATCAACGTCGCTATCAGGTCTGAAGTTTCCACGTACATAACTACCAATGAGCATCAACTCTGCATTGGGGTCAAGCCTGAGCACCACGTCTTTAATCCGGCTAAGGTAATAATCAATGTTGTTGAGAATTCTATCCCTAATCCTCTTAACATCGAGTAGCAAATCTACGAGAGTAGGCATTTAACCACCTCATTAAACTCATTGGCTATGTTCAGCGCCTTCTCGGCATCATCTTTATTAAACCGGGGCGGCATATAACGACTTGCTATATACGCAAATTCCAATAACAGAATTACTTCCCTATTCCTAGTGTAGAAATCATTTAGATGACGCTTATCATTTAATACTTTCATTAACTCCATGAAGAGTTGGGTTAATCTATGGGTACGTGGATAATCACCAACAAGGTTATACAACAATGACTTAAGTTTTAACTGCATAAATTGCTCCACATTAAACATTACCAAGTCATAATACCCACGTTCATACGCAAACCTCGCATGCTTCAAGAACTCCTCAGCCCTTTGACTTAGGAAACCCATTACCCCGATTACTCAATATAACACCTATTTAACCATGTCCTTTGGAAACCAACCACTCTTGGTCCTGACCAAGCCTTTTCCCTCAATGTACCTCCTCACTCTATCCCTAACGTCATCAAAAACCCTTGAATCGCCGCAAAGTACCTTACCATCAGTTACGGCATCGAGTATTATCATAGAACTCTCTCAAGAAACCTATTATTCGCTAAGTCCTCCTTCGCGTAATCCCCAAACCTCCTTGCCTTATTAAGCCAGGGCTCTGCCATTAAATTATGAGTAGTGCATTATGAGGACGCTATTAAGGTTTATCTCGTCACCTTCGTTGACATTATCATTACTATGAATGCCGTGATCGAGGCTATCACGAAGGATTATACGAAGGATTCCTTGCCAGGTACCTCATAGAATATGGGCATGCCATTTAAGTAATAGGCGAGTAACGGGGTCCTATAGGTGGTCTCCAGGGAACCTGCAATTACCGGGCCTAGCGTATTACCCATGAGTCTCATGGCCGTGTTTGCCCTAGTCATTGTAGCCATCCTTTCCCTAGACGCTGATGATATTAATAACGTTATCTTGGTTATGGTCATGCCAGCTATGCCTATCATGCTTATTATCATCGCGACTATGGCGCTCATCAACTCATGCACATAAATGGCAGCCATCATTAACAAGTTTCTGATCACCGTTACCCTAGATGTTATGATTAATACCCTATTGGTTATGGCATTATAATACTAAGGACAAGCCTACACTGGTGTCCATAACCCCTTGTTCTTTACAGGTCCATTATATGGCATTTTAATAAACAATAATTGGCTATAGGGGCTTAGTAACTCAAACATGTAAGCAAGAACCTGGAATGATAGGAACATCCCAAAACCAGCAAGGGTAATACCACGAGATCCCCCGACTCCATTACACCGTATCGCCTTTCTAGGTTGATGGGATGGCATGGCGATCGCCTCCGCGTATATCGTGAAATTGACGTGAGAATTGCAATGTATCTCCACGTCTCGGAACTCAGCTTAATACCGACAAGGCTTCTGAGCGCGAAGATTAATATCAATGCCGGATTAAAAGTTGACTCACGATATCATTAAATGAGCAAAAGGGAATGGCCTTAGATTAATAAAGGTAAAAAGACACGTAAAGAAAGGATGAGTAAGAGGAATATTAGGCGTGTCGTTAAGGAACTCGAAAAGATACCAATAAATGTGCCCAGAGGATTTTCAGTAAACTCGGTAAGGGAAGATCGTGATAATAATTAATTCTACCTCCTTAGCGGTTTTACAGGTGGTATCGCATTTAGGTGCATTAACTCGTCGGGTATCGCCTTATTAATGGCTATCTCCCTATATATGTAGGCCGAGGGCCTCCAGTACTGCTTCTTAGTGACGTAATCAACGTATAGCAGGCCAAACCTCATGCTGAAGCCTGAGGCCCACTCGTAATTATCCGTCAATGACCAGTGTAGGTAGCCCCTAACATCAACCCCATCACTCAAGGCCCTATACACCTGGTAAATGTGGCTAACAAGGTAGTACGGCCTTAGGTAATCGGCCGAGTCAGCGATTCCGTTCTCGGTAACGTACATGGGCAGGTGATACCTCCTCCAGTATTTCATCAATACATCGTACAGGCCCTCCGGGTAAAACTCCCAACCAAAGTCACTGCACGGCCTATTATCAGGGCTTACGGAGTTCTTCTCACAGGTATGTCCATATCCAGGGACTATTATGTATGAATTATCGTTAATGAGCTTAACCACAACCCTTGAATAATAATTAACACCAATCCAATCAAGCCTATTCCTAAGATCCTCCCTAACCTCGCCATATAAGTTACCATGGATGATGGCATCAAAGAACGACCACCTAGCATCTCGCTCAACTAACTCTACGGCCTTCTCGTCATTATCAGTTAATGGAGTGAAGGCATTATTCGCATAGATAATCCCAATCGGTTTCTTACTAATCGTCTTAATCGCGTCGTAAGCCCTGGCATGGGCCTGAATTAAATTAGCCAAGGCCTTCATAGCCAGTATGGGATTTAAATACCCCGGCGGGAACCCCCACTTAACGTTGATATAGCCGTTCCAAGCAACCACGTTCGGCTCATTCATTGTTGAGTACACGTCAACTATGTCATCGAATTTCCAAGCCACATAGGCCGCGAACCTGGCGAAGTTGATCACTGTCTTAATGTCAAGCCAACCGGTGGGTCCTGAAAGATCGCCCCTCCTGACCCTAATTGGGTCATGAATCCATAGCGGTAGCGGCCAATGATAGAGGTTCAGTATGAAGAATATGTTCCTATTCTTTAAGTCATTGAAGATTGCCTTATAGTGTTCAATTGCAGCCTTATTAGATGTCTCATCGAGTCTTCTTAAGTCGCGTTCATCAACATCGATCTTGAGCACCTTATCGTTAACAACCTCAACATTACTACTGGGTGGCTCGGGCATTGGGTTTGGGAATACCCTGGACCACTCAACATTAACCCTGGCAATGTCAAGTCCCATCTTAATGGCATTCTCATGGAAAACCCTGTAAAGACCCCAGTAACCAGGTCCATTCTCTGGTAAATCGCCACTGACAAGACCTGACATTATATTCTCGCTATCGTGGACCCAAACCCACCAATCACTGTTGGGATCTTCATCACCTGGTATACCCATTTCGGATTGGAAGCCGGCCTGGGACCAACCGAACCTGAAGCTTCTGGGAAATGATAGTATCACGTATTAACTTAAAATTAGTATTGTTTTTAGGAATTACCATACTACACTTAAGGTTCTGCCCTGTTAGATTCAGGGTTCTAACCTATGGGCAAATGAACTGTGAAGAATGAACTGTGGTAATCATTAAAATCCTCAACAAAAGAGACTCTTTGCGTGGAAATAACGGCCTTAATTATCAGCACCACGAGGTCTAGGGCACCATTGCTTAGATACGCCATTTCCTCAGCGATTAATCAATCCAGAGGACCTAATGAATTAGTTGTTGTTATGTCATATTACGATAGGGAGATCAAGGATTTGGTTGATCCGTACGGTTTTGTGATTCACCATGTAAGCACCGGGGTAGGCCCAATGTGGGCCAGGGGCATTAGGGAGTCGAGTGGTGACGTTATTGCATTCCTTGATGATGACGATGAGTGGTTACAAAACAAGCTTAGTCATGTTGAGAAGGCATTCAGTAGCATTACTGGGCTTGGTCTTTATCATAACTTGTTTCAATTCGTTGATGCTAACGGTAATGAGCTACACTGCCATGAATTACCTGCCTATTACTGCTCAATGATCCTCAATAGGAGCGCCATTATTAAGGATGACCTTGGCTTGTACATGCGTTCCAAGGTTGATGAATGGTTGCACGCTGATTATTGGTCGTTATTCTACAACACGTCAAGTCTATCGGCGCTTAAGGATGCATTGACGAGTAGGCTTAATTTAATTGAAAGTATTAACCTATACTCCGACGCCTTATTTTTCATATTAGTACTAAGCCAATGCTACACCGTACTTCATGAACCAATTATCCTGACCAAGTATAGAATTCATGCCGGGCAAACATCAAGGAAAATCTTAAACGGTGAATTCATGGATATGGCTACTAGGGATCATGAATTATTTAATAGAATAATTAAGGAACATAATACCTGTAGGTAGTTTACGTATGCTGACTTGGCACATGATGTAATGCTTATATACACTAAGATCATTGCTTCATAATCGTGATCAACAAGAATGAAATCACTAAATATGCGGTTATAACAATACTAATGGTAATCACAATAACAACAATAACGTCACTGGCATCACAAAACACCATACAGGTAAATGTGGTAGTCCAGAGCATGGGCCCCTTGGGCAATGCCTCAATTACGTACATGGAATTTGTCCAGTCATATACGACCCAGATGCTCCATGCCTATGGCACAATCACTACAAATAATGAGGGGATTGCGGAAATACCGCAACCGCCGCCACCATTACCAGGTAAGGAGGATGTAATTGTTATTACGATTAATGCGACAGTAAGTAAAGCAACCGTGTTTAGGACATACACCTTCTACCTAACAAGTGAGAACTTCACTAATCAATTGAATATAACATTACCAGCACCTGAGTCAAGGGAAGTTTCAGGTAACCAAGGCATGTTGTTAATGGCAATAATCATAGTGATTGTGGCGCTGATAGTGGTAATAATATTAGCAATAAGGAGACCAAGAACATAATAATGTAATTAATAATTTTAACTAAAAAGCACACGTTTTGTTTCCATTAGTAATTCATGAAAGGAATACATCACTCCTTGTCTCTCTTGTTGTTGGTCTTGGTACCATAGGATATGGTAAGTACTCGATTCCCGGCCTATTTGTCCTGGCCTGTGGATATAGCATCATTAGTTCATAAACTTCAGGCGGCACATCAGTCGATACCTTAAGCCCCATATCCCTCAGTTGCTCCACTGTTATTGGGTAATCATGAGTATAATAACCACTAACCAATTTATCAGCTATGTACTTGGCCCTTTCCTCGCCGACCTTATCCTTAATTAGCTCAATAACTAAATCCCTAACCTGATTAATGGCCTTCTCAGCCATGTCAGCAAGTATCAGCGTCTGATCATCAACCTTATCCTTACCCTTAATCTCAACCGCCCTAATTATTGACGGCGCAGGTAAGTACATTCCACTGGGACCACCAAGTTGTGGGTCTACTGGACCGAGTACGGCGTTTGGGTCCATTATTATTTCATCAGCCGCTAGGGCAATTAATGTGCCTCCACTCATGGCGTAGTGAGGCACCACCACAATCTTCTTGGCTGGGTGCGCCTTAAGGGCCTTGGCTATTTGTGATGCTGCAAGCACGAGTCCTCCAGGGGTGTGTAGAATGAGCATGATCGGGATATTGGGTGGTGTTGTCCTGATGGCCCTTATAATGGCCTCTGAGTCCTCAATATCTATGTATCTATAAATCGGTACACCGAGCAAACCAATCTTCTCCTGTCTGTGTATCATGGTTATTACCCTAGAGCCGTACTTACGCTCCATCAACTCTATAAGTCTCAACCTGGTGCGCTGTAGTGACCTTATTGACAACCATGGTGATAGCATTGCTATGAAGAGGAGTATCCAGAAAAGGTACCCAAGTACGTCTGTGTATATATCAAGAATCATTGTAAAAATAACTATCTATACATATTAAAAAGCATTACCATGTACTTCATGATTGACGTAATATAATATTTTAATATTATTTTAATCATAATAACATGGGTGTTATTGGGTGAGGAAGTACTCCTTAATGATGGGTAGTGAGGTATTGGTCCGCAGCGCCATTTACGCAGGTATTAGGTTCTATGCAGGTTACCCAATAACGCCAGCAACGGAGATTGCCGAGTACATGTCGCAACTACTGCCTAGGGCTGGTGGTATTTTTGTGCAGACCGAGGATGAGCTGGCGGCTATAAACATGGCCATAGGCGCCTCCGTGGCTGGGTGGAAGGCCATGGTCGCAACGAGCGGCCCAGGCTTCTCCCTAATGCAGGAGGGCATTGGGCATGCCATTAATACTGAGGTACCATTGTTAATTGTTGATGTTCAGAGGGGTGGTCCATCGACTGGTCAGCCAACAATGCCATCGCAACAAGACGCATTTCAGGCTAGGTATGGCTCTCATGGTTCCTACGAGATAATAGTTCTGAGCCCCAGCAATGTTCAGGAATTGTTCTATTTAACGATAGATGCGGTTAACCTATCTGAGCAATTCCGCACACCGGTGATACTGCTCACGGAAGAAGTTACTGTACACCTGTGGGAGAAGATCTACGTACCAGACCCTGGAGAGTACCCGGTGCTACCCCACGTCACACCGCCTACGCATGGTGATGAGGGGTTCCTACTCGAAAGTCAGCTTCATGATGAGAGAGGTTATAATGTGGCCAATGACCCTGAACTGTCGGCGAAGGCGTTATGGCGATTGATAAGGAAGATTAGGGATAATGTGGATAAGATATCGAGAATCGAGGTTAAGTATATGGAGGATGATCCCAAGGTCTTCATAGCGTCCTACGGATGTACGGCAAGGTCTGCATTGGCAGCTGTTAAGATGCTTCGGCGGGACGGCCATCGCGTCGGCTTCCTACGACTAGTGACCCTCTGGCCATTCCCAGAGGATGCCATTAAAAACGCCATAAAGGGCGCAAATACCGTTATTGTGCCTGAGATGAACGCTGGGTATATGGCTAACGAGTTCAGACTACTTGGTCTAAATGTTGTGTCGATTCCAAAGCTCGGTGGTGAAATGCCAACACCCGAGGAGATATATAGTGTTGCCAGAGGTGTTGTTTCATGAACCCACTCATTCAGAAGTACCTGCGCAGTGAGTATGCTCAGGGTAAGAGGAGGACGATATTCTGCCCTGGATGCGGCAACGGCATAATTCTTGGATACTTTATTAGAACCATTGATGAACTAAAGCGTGAGGGTAAGTTTGATGATTCTAAGCTATACATAGTGACGGGCATTGGTTGCTCGGGCAATATACCTGCACCGCTTAGGTATAACATTGTGCGTGCGCTTCACGGTAGAGCATTATCAGTTGCCACCGGGATAAAGCTCGTTAGGCCTAATAGTGAGGTTGTAGTCTTTGCAGGCGATGGTGATTTACTCTCAATTGGCGGTAACCACCTAATTCATACAATAAGGAGGAATGTAGGTATAAAGGTTATCCTTGTCAATAACATGCTTTATGGAATGACCGGCGGGCAGGTAGCGCCAACAACGCCCATGGAGTCAATAACCCACACGACACCCTACGGTAACCCAGAACCACCATTAGACGCCTGTAAATTAGCTGTTTCGCTTGGCGCCACATACGTAGCTAGATGGGCTGTACCGCTGACTAAACAATGTATGCAATCAATGAAGGAGCTACTTCTACATAGAGGTTTTGGCCTACTTGAGTGTTTATCCCAATGCCCTATCTATCAGGGTAGGTACGTGATTGGAGTTGATAGACCATCGAAGATAATGGATTATTACCTCAAAATAACGATTGCATCTGAAAAGCCCAGTTATGGTGATAGAATCACTATAGGTAAATTTGTAGATCATGAGAGATCCACGTATGAGGAGATCATGTGGAGTATTATAAATAAGGCTAGGGAGGGTGGTAACTATGAGACGTAGGCAGGTTGTGATTAAGATAGACGTGGATAAATACCTATGTAAGGGTTGTTATATATGCGTGGATAAGTGCCCAACGAAGGTCTTTGAAGTGTCAAACGCGGTTGGTGATTACGGTATCTTTTTACCAGAGGCTAAGCACATAGATAAGTGCATTGACTGTGGGATTTGTGAGTTATATTGCCCGGACTATGCAATAACTATTATCAGAGGTGGCGAGAATGAGACTTGAGGTTAGGTTTGCAGGTTTTGGTGGTCAGGGGGTTATTACGGCTGGCAGGTTATTGGCATTAATAATCATGGAAGCAGACCCAGGTCTTTACGTGGTCTACAGTCCGTCATATGGTTTTCAAACCCGTGGTGGTGATGCATTGTCAGATGTTATAATTAGTGACAAGGAGATTGATTATCCAAAGGCCAGGAAGCTGGACTTAGCGTTTATGCTGACTCAACAATCATATGGTAAGTATTGTGGGTTTGTTAAGGATGATGGATTAATAGTAATCGATGAACACGTTACTAAGGAGGCATCATGTAGTGGTAAGAGGCATCAGGAATTGAGCATAATAACCAATGCAAGGCATATTGGTAGTGATGTTTTCGTGTCAACGATAGTCCTGGGAGCAGCATTATATTACCTAAGCGATACCGAGTTACTAAGGGGCAAAGTATCTCTAGAGCTTGCAAGGCAGGTTGTCATTAAGTACTTTAGGGAGACGTTATTAGGGAGAAGGGGTAATACCGAAGATGTGATTAATAGGAATATCAAGGCTCTAGGGCTTGGTTATGGAATTACACAAAAGTCGGTATCAATTAAATAATTCTTAATTTTAATAACAAGCAAATAGTTATCTCATTAGGAATTTAGTCAGCGCCATAATACTCCTCAGATGACCTCGGTATCGCTAGCTCAGCCATTCTAGATATTGCCCTATCCTCACAAATGACGTCGTCAGACGTCAACACGCCACATGGATTTCCCTTATCATCAACCACAAGTAGGTGCTTGATACCGTGTTCACTCATTAGTAAAGCCGCTTTGTAAATGCTATCATTCAACCTTACCGTAATTGCCCTGTTATATGAGCAGCATTGCCTGACACTTATGTTTAGGTGACCTGCCCTTCCCACTGTCTTTAATATATCATTAGAAGTAACAATGCTTACTACCTTACCGTTATTATCAATCACTATTAGATGATCCGTGTTTTCCTTAGTCATTAACTCAATGGCTTCCTTAACCGAGGCATTCTCATTAATTGTGATGCCCTTTCTCCTGATTACTTTGTCAACAGTAGTAACCATCAAGATACGAGAAGAGGAAATAGTATATAAGGGCCACAAGGAGTATCTCATTTGCACTAAGCGAATACTTTATAAATGTAATAGGCCAATATATAAATGAATTACAACAAATACCAGTATAATCAGGACACCAGCAATGCGTTATTTTTAAAGAAAATCAATATCCATGGCCAAGTACGTTCTTCTTTAATTCCTTTTTGTCGATCTTACCTGTACTCGTTAATGGGATCTCATTCACAAAGATTATATCATCAGGCATCCACCACTTTGGGATCCTACCGCTATCAACCTCCCTATTTAATACCTCATATATCTGCTCCTTGGTTAATACATAACCCTCCCTCAGTTTTATAACAGCTATCGGCCTCTCACCCCATCTCTCACTCGGTTTACCTATGACAGCCACCATGTCAATTCCAGGTATATTTGAGATGATAGCCTCGAGGATACTTGTTGGTATCCATTCACCACCACTCTTAATAACGTCCTTAATCCTATCAAGTACCCTTAATCCACCGTCACTAAGCAACACACCAACATCACCAGTCCTAAACCAACTACCTACGTAGCTCTCCCTGGTCTTTTCGGCATCCTTATAGTATTCGTATGGTAACCACGGTGCCCGTAACCAAACTTCGCCAATTTGACCAGGACTTACGTCCTTACCTGTTGCTGGGTCGATTATTCTTATTTCAACAAAGGGTACAGGATGTGTCGTTAATCTCATATAATCAAGGAATTCATCTATTGAATTGTATTTCCTTGGAGCTATTGATATTGATGTCACTAACATATCAGTTCCTCCATAAATAGTTGAAAAACCGATACTAAGTTCTTGCATTCTCTTAGCAAGCCCACTTGCTATTGGCATGCCACCAACTAATGCCTTTAATCCACGTAGTACATATAGCTTATTCATCTTCTCCGCAGCGTCAATGAGCATGTACATCATTGTTGGTACGGCACTTATCCACGTGACTTTCTCAGTTTCGATTAACGTTAATGCCCTATCAGGCATAAATCTACCAATTAATACATATTTATTACATAGGTATGGCGCATGAATAAGACTACCCCATGAATGGATATGATAAAACGGTATTAGCGGCATTATTACATCACCCTGATGCAGACTAGCTGGCGTATTATACATGCCAAGTTGATACGCTATAGCCAATGCGCCATGTACGAACTTCTCATGCGTATACCTAACGGCCTTTGGAAGACCTGTTGTACCCGATGTAAATAATATTGAGAAGTAATCCCTTCCGGTAACCTCAACCTCAGGCTCCTCAATGGTCTTATTACTAAGCAAGTCATTATAGCAATATTTCGCATTGCATTCGGGACTTAATCCCACAGTCCTATCCTTACTAATTAAGGTGCTCAATGCCTTAAAGTCATTGGAGTAGAATAACCATTCAACCTCAGCCACCTTCATAGTATGTGCCATTTGATCTAGAGGTAATCTTATATTCACTGGGTAAATAATGGCTCCGATCATCGCTGCCGCATAGTGAAGTTCAAACATCGGTAACGTATTCCAATCAGCAACACCTATAACCGTACCTTTACGTATACCCAATGATAGCAATGAATCAGCCAACGAAACAACGCGATTATATGCTTCACCATAGCTAATCCTTCTATTTTCCCAAACTATTTCAGTTTCAGGGCACAGTGTTGCGGCTCTTCTTATGACATTATGCACCGTAAAACCAATTCCAGGATCACTCATTCCTCATCACCCTTCCTCAATATTTATTATCTTCCTGCCCAAGTCATGCGAACCAATCTTATAACCACCCTGCAAATGCTTCTCAAGGTATAGCTCAGCTACCAATGCATACCTATCTATTCCCAATCTATCTGCAATGTGCGCTAGAGTTATCACGGCAATCGCATGTCCTAATAACGATAACATGTCCTTAGCCCTAAATTCAACCTCTAATGGGCTCAAAGACGATGTCAATTGTAACGTATTCCTTATAACATTCATTGCTGACTCGGCAATGCCATGGTAAGTCTTGATCTCTGCCACGGTGTTCTCGATATCGTTAAGCATCGTTACGTGGGCATTCTTCTTTGTCATGGCCTCTAGCATGTCCAATGCCTGTATGTTGCTCGTGCCCTCCCAAATAGGCGTTATCAAGGCCTCCCTATGCCATCTCTCAATTGGGTATTCACTCAGGAATCCGATACCGCCGTATAGCTCCATGGCGAGTCTAGTTACGTATGCTGCTGCGTCTGCCGTAACGTTCTTTGCAATGTGCGTTAATAACCTGGCATAGTGATAATGATCATTGTAAGGCGGTTTATTATGCCAAGTTTTATCAAATTCATTAATTGCCTTAAATACAAGGGCCATTGAACCCTCGAGGGTTACCTCCATATCCATTAAGTCCCTAATAACGAGTGGATGTTCAATTAGTAATTTACCAAAGGCCCTTCTTCTATTTACATATTCATAGGCCTCGAGATATGCCTTCCTGGCAACACCGACGGCACCAATCGCGTTGGAGAGCCTTGATACCATTAAGTCCTCCATTATGTAATAAATACCATTACTTGGATCACCAACTAGGTACGCCTCTGTACCATGAAACTCAATCTCACCAGTGGGTACTGAGTTCGTACCACTCTTCTCCTTTAGTCTCCTAACTATGAAGTTTAGGTTACCACCAGAGTCAAGCCTCGGAACAGCAAAAAGGGCTAATCCCTTGGCACCAGCCCTACCGCCCTCTGGTCTCGCCGAAGTCAGGGCAATGTCGGCAAGCCCTACACCACTAGCGAAGTACTTATCGCCATACAACCGCCATTTACCACTGTCCCTCTTGGCAACCGTTGTATTAGCACCGAGGTCACTGCCTCCCTGGATCTCCGTAAACCACGTAGCTCCAAAACCAATTGGCCTCTCATCACCAATTAGCCTAGGCACGTACCTTCTTAATTCATCATCACCATACTTATGGAACGCATACGCAGTTTGGATCGTTATTGTGATTATACAGTAAAGACCTGGATCCGAGACAAGGAACCCCATTGCATAATGTTCATGCCAACTACCACTATGATAAGGAGGCTTATTTATACCGAAGTCAAGTACCAACTTCTCTATTGCATACCTCTCCGCTGGATTCAACCAAACTCTGTCGACCCTATTACCATTAACATCCCACATAATATGCCTAGGCCTCGAAACTTTATCAACGTAATCCGTAACCTCAAGCAAATCACGTCCGGCAAATCCACCTAGTCCATGGAGGGACGGCGACTTACCAAGGAAGTGCTGCAAAATTCTTTGTAGTGGTTTATCAACGTCATAAACGTTGACGCCGTAGATATTAGATAGAAAACCATACACGTCTAGGTTATTCTCAATATCCTGCGTCATAAGTAAACCTATCATACTTCTTATTAAAAATTCTAAGTAAGTATTTTTTATATTATTTTCCTGCTCTCTTAATAATTTATATGCAGATAAAAATTATGGCGATAGTATTCTCTCGATTATTTTGTTCACATCAGTAATGACATACTCAGGGATTTTCGAATTCACCCAAAGTACGTATCTCTTGGCTATAAAATCAGCTATACCCATCAACACAAATGATAAAACCTCGGGATTATACCTCGCTATTTCACCTCTATTCATGGCATCCAATAGTTTTGGGGAATATCTTTCTGATAATTTCATATAGTGCCACTTATAAAGTTCTATATTATTTGACTCAGTCTCAATTAGTATTTTATATAAATATTGATTATAATACATCCAATCAAAGAAGGCATCGAATCCCTTTTTCTCAATTAAAATCCTATTATTAAGACCTGCCGTGCTTAAGGTTAAGTAATGCCTCATATCCCTGTTTATACGCCTAATTAGCTCCGCAAGTAATTCATCCTTATTCTTGAAATAGAAATAAAACAATCCATGCGATAATCCAGCTCTAGATGTTATTTCGTCTATGGAGGCGTTGTTGAAGCCCTTCTCGGCAATTACGGCTATAGCAGCATTAATTAATTTATTAAGTGAGTCCTCACCCTTCCTTGTCTTTGGAGTATACCTCATAATGGTAGTTATTTAGATAATATAAATTTAAATAATTTTTACAATAAGTACTCAGTATGTTATTATTTAACTCTTTGGATCACAATGGCACCCCATGTCCATCCGGTACCCGCGGCAACCAAAACTATGATGCTATCCTTTCTTATTTTGTCATTTTGTTCAGCTAGCCATAATGATAAGAATGGATCTACGGCTTGCATATGTCCGTAATCCTCAAGATATATTGACCTATCTAAAGACACACCTAATTCCCTAAGTATCCTTTCATGAAATGATCGTTTCATATGAAGCATTGCGAAGTAATCAACATCACTTATTTCAAAGCCGCTTTTCTCCACGGCATTCCTTATTACGTATAGGAAATTCCCTAGGGAAATTTCCTCAAAGCTTTTATTAAATTCTTCATTCCTATTTACTTGCAATAAATAATCTTGATTATTATCATTAATGAACCTTTCACCTAATCTTTGATATACAATATTTGAGAACCTTCCATTGGTTATTATAGAGCTCTCAAGAATTTTATATCTTCCATCAACATTACTTAGTAAAACCGCAGCAGCCCCATCCGAGAAATCATACATGAACGTGGAGGCTTTATCCTTATAATTAACGATCATGCTCTGCTTCGTAGCACTTACTAATAATGCATAGGAATCTTCATCCCTTAATATTAATCTTGGCTTTAATAAATCCAGGGCAACAATACTACTAACGCATTGCATTGATATATCAACACCGTAGGTGCTATCTAAGCCTAAATAACCAATTACATCAGGTGCTACGTCCCATACATATTTATCCTTAAAATCCGAACCTGCATATGCAACTAGATCGATCTTTATATTACTGTATTTACTCATTAATTTCTTAGCAGTAAGCTTAGCCATATCGGAAACAGACAACGATCTTTCAATGGGCTTTCTATTAATTCCCAGTTTATCTCTTACGACCCACTCAGGTAGCCCGGTTTCCAATGCTAATGATCTATAATCAATATATGTGCTTGGTATATATAACTCGTAATCTACTATGTAGGCATTTCTCATGTTAAATCACGAAATATCAATTATATCCTTAAAACCATCCTTCAGGTACTTTTCACGTAACTCTCTTTTTGAGATTTTACCTATTTGTGTCTTTGGTATCTCCTTAACAAATATTATACGCTTTGGCACTTTGTACGATGCCAAGACTTTCCTAAGATCTCTCTTTACATCATCCTCCGTCACTTTAAAACCAGGCTTCTTAACAACAACAGCAACAACAGCTTCACCCCAATGCTCATCGGGAACACCGAATACTGCAGCATCATCAATATATGGTAATTGCTTTAGCGCCACCTCAACTTCGGTTGAGTATACGTTCTCACCCCCCGTCTTAATCATGTCCTTCTTCCTATCAAGGAATGAAAAATCACCCTCATCATCAACTGCAAATAAGTCCCCAGTCATTAGATAATTATCACTTGTAAATGGATTTTCATCAGGTCTATTCCAATATCCCTTGAAAACGTGAGGTCCCCTTATCAATAATTCTCCATCACCTGATAACTTCATCTCTATGAAGAGTAGTGGTTTCCCCACAGACGTTGGTTTGTCCCTGTACCGTTCTGGTGATATATAGAAGTTGTTAGGTCCAGCCTCTGTTAATCCATAACCCTGGAAAATCCTGTAATTTTTGTCAATAAAGCGTTTAGCAACACTTGGTAGTAATGGACCACCGCCATTTATGAATAGTACATGCGAAAGGTCTATCTTATCAAAGAGGGGTGACTTACTTATGGCGTCTAGCATTGTGGGTACACCCATGTATATCGTACATTTTTCCCTAGCTAATATCTGAATGGTCCAGTCGGGATCAAACTTATCAGTTTCTGGTAATATAGTTCGACCACCAACTAACAATAGTGGTATTAAAAGCACATTCCACCCACCAGTATGATATAGAGGTAATGAGACAAGGGTACAGTCATTCCTCGTTAAGCCCCATGATAATACTGTTATTATGGCATTCCATAATATGGATCCTTCATGGATCATGGCACCCTTCGGCGGTCCCGTTGTACCACCAGTGTATAATATCATGGCGATTTCGTCGAGGTTCATACGATATTCATACCTATATTCATCAACTGCCATTTCAAGTATTTTATCAATATTTATGCCTTCATTGAAATATTCATCAATAATGAGGGACGGATTAATATCATTAATTACAAACCTTAAGAAATCATTCCCAAGCCTTGGATTTACAGGTACTAGTACGGCTCCTATTTTCCTCAATGCAAAGAATAACGCTACATGGTATAGGGGTGATTTTACGAGAGTTATAACCCTATCATTGGCCTTTATACTCAGCCTACTTAGTGCATAAGCCATTTTGTTCGATAATATCTCAAGTTGCGAATATGTGTATGAACTATCTCCCACTTTAATCGCAACCGAATCACTAATTCTAGCCCTATGTCTAAGTAGGCTCTCAAGCATGTGTCAAATCACCATAGGCTCCTTCGATGGTTTAAACGCGTCATTTATAACTTCACTTATGAAATTGAGGACTAATCTATTATAATCGTCATCACGTTCAATAATCGCTAAATGACCTGCCCCTCTTAATATTACGAGCCTGCTATTTGGTATTAATTGGTTCATTATGTAGGAGTTTTGAGGATTCACCACGTAATCCTCATCACCAGTTACTATTAACGTTGGTATGGTGATACTAGGTAATTTATCCCTGAAATCGAATGTCAATACGGCAGCTAGTTGATTATTATAGGCCTTCGGGTCCTCCTCAAATTTCATTCTGATTTCTGCAATACGTTCAATCTCGTCCTTATGAGCTCCAAAGTAATTTCTGGAAAATGCAACTCTCATTCTATCTATTAATGCTTGTTTCCTATCAATGCCAGGCCTAGGAGGCTGCATTAAGACTTCAAGGGCCTCCTTACTTGGTGGTAATGATTTAATGCCAAAATTAGTTTCACCTAGAATTAAGCCCTTAACTTTACCTGGATTCCTATATGCAAAGTACATGGCTATCATACCACCCATTGAGACGCCCCATAAAAATGCACGATTTATTGATAAGTAATTTAAGAGGTCTTCAAGGTCATTTATAAAATCATCCATTGTATATGGCCTATCAGGTTTTGAGGATAACCCAACACCTCTGTTATCATATATTATTAGTTTTACATTATTAGCCAATGGTCTCTGTTTAATCCACATCCAACTGGCGTACCCTAAACCCTCAATTAAGACCAGTGGTTCTCCCTCTCCGTCAATTTCATAGTATATTGATGTGCCATCTCTAGTAACTACATAGCCGCTCTTCATATTTCTCGCCATTAATCTGAGACTTGTTCAAGCCTTAATTTAGTTGTTCTTGGGCCTGTAAGCACTATCGATGTTGCAATAATTTCGAATATCCCGAGTAATACGAAAGTCCATACACCAGTGCTAAGTGGTTTTAACGGGCTAAAGACAAGGTATATTATGAAGGGGACGATGGCGCCGCCAAGGTGACCAATGCCATCGGCTAAGGCAAAGCCACTTGCTCTTGCTCTTGTTGGGAACAATTCAGCAGTGTATGTATAGGCAGGTACTGCAAATGCTGTTGCGAAGGCACCCAGGAATGCGCCTATTGTTAATGCTATTGGTGAGCGTATGGCGACTGCAACGGCATATAGAAACACTGCAAGTGTAGCTACGCTAAAGGCAGACGCAACAAGGTACTTTCTTTCCCACCTATCGGCTATGGGCGCCATGGATAAGGCACCAACTATGTAACCAATACTACCTAGTGCTATGTACCATGTGGCCGTCGTGAATGTAAAGCCGGCAGCCACGAAAATATATGGTGCGAACCCAATTACTCCGTATGCAAGCATATAATCAAAGAACCAGAATAGAATAGCCATTATGAGCCTAGGACCATACTTCCTATTGAATAACTCAGCAGTTGGGAACTTCGTTAATATCTTTTCAGGAAGCGGTGATGGGATTGGCGGTAATTGTCCAACCTTCCTCTCAGCAAATCCTTCTAGCATCCTGACAACCCTTTCAGCTTCATTCATCCTACCCTTTATTGTAAGCCACCTAGGGCTTTCCGGCATTAGGTATCGCAACGGCACTATTGCAGCCGCAACCAATGCACCTATGCCAAATAACCACCTCCAACCAATTGGTGATATTGGTATCAAGGCAAATGCGATGAATGGCGTCACTGCAAATCCCAATGCACCAGCCAGGTATGTAAATTGAACCATCCTACCCCTAATGGGGGCTGGTGTAACCTCTGATATGTATGTATTTATTATGGATATTTCAGCACCAATACCCATACCAGTTATTAACCTACTAACTATAAGAACTAAGGCATTGGTAGCCAATGCGCTACCTAAAGAACCAATGGCTATTAAAATGGCGTTCGTAATTAACCCCCATCTGCGACCCCAATAATCACTTATTGTAGCAACAAAGTAAGCACCAATTATGTAACCGAACAATGACACAGAAACAGCCTCACTAAGTTCTAGCCTGGATAACCGTAATTGTTGAACCATTGGAGATACAATGGCGAAGGACAGGGTCAATATGTCATAGAACGCGAAGAAGTAACCGATACCAATAATAACCATCCAGGAAACAGGGTAAGGCCGTATTGGAATTCTATCAATTCGAGCCCTAAGCTCACCGAGCTTGAGCTCTCTATCTGACACTTGACCCACCTGTCAAGTTTAACTCTAAATAATATTTTTAAGTATTAATATTTAATATTTTCTAAAAGACTTCCCATTAATTTAGTTAAATATGAGTAAGCATAAGTCAAATGATGATTTTTATCACAATACTCTGTGTCCAATATTCGATAATCCATAGTAATTAGGAATTTTTCTTATTAAGGTACATAAGTAATGCCATATATTAAGAAAATAATTTATCATTTTAGGTATTTATTTATATAAGAACCATTATTTTTATTCTTAATTACATATTTTTTATAAAAGTATCCCTTAAAAATAAATATACTTTTTGCAGCGCTAATGAATCGGGTAGTCTATGGGCTTGTTTTATCAGTTATTGGGCTCGTTGTAATTATTGCACTTGCAATAATACCAATAAGTATTATGGCTCCACTGTATCAAGTGCTTAATCCCGGCACAGGCATATGGGTTAATAAACTACCATCCCTTAGTATTGGTTGTCACGAAATCTCAATTAATGTAAACGGTAATATTGCAACCGTAGTTATTTGCGTAACACCTGATGGTTTCATCAGGATCGCCTCAAACCAAACCTGGGCAGTATTTTATGAGCAGGGGTATTTAACCGCTAAGTATAGGCTTGCTCAGATATATTTTATGTCCATGATGACCATGGGTAATCTATCCTCGCTACTCGGTCCATCCATGTTGCCAAATGATGAGTTCTTCAGGGTTTTACTAACACCCCAGGTTACCGAGGAGATTGTTAATTCATTGAATAAGTCGAGTTTCACCTATGAGGCACTTTATTACTATACGCTTGGTGTTAACGCCTATGTTAATTCACTAAGCCTAGGTGATAAGCCCATAATCTTTAAGGTGCTTGGTTTTAACCCACCACCGTGGACCATGGAGGATACCTTTGCCATACAGCAATTACTTACTTGGTCATTGAGTGGTACAGCCGATCAACTACCATTTACAGTGGCGCTCCTTAAAATGCCACCGCAGGTTATCTATGCATTCTATCCTGCATACCCATCGTCAATTCAGTACCCCGTGTATCCCGAGAGTTGGAACTTAGGTATTTATAATACCACGGGTAACATGAAGTACCTAAACCTGTACTCATTAAATCCACCGCCTCCTGGCATTACAAGGCAAGAGTTCCTTAATGCTGTTGACGAGGCAATAAGGTTTTACCTGGAGGGCGACACCGCATTTAGGGATTCATTAGTTAGTAAACTTCTGCCTGGCATAAACCCATTCGAGCACTTTGTAATAGGTTTAACCGATGAGGGTAGTAATAATTGGGTTGCAGTATCGCCAAATGGACAAGCGTTTCTGGCTAATGACCCGCATTTAACCACGACAGTGCCATCTATATGGATAGGCTTTCAATTAGTTGGGCCTGGCATGAATGTCGTTGGTGTTGACTTTCCTGGAGTACCCGGCGTAATACTTGGTCATAACCCATACATTGCCTGGGGTGCCACTGATGCAGAGCCTCAGGTGGTTTATTACTATGTCGAGGTCACGAGCCCAGATCACCCAGGCGAGTATTACTATGATGGTTCCTGGATACCCTTTGAGGTAATTCATGAGAAGATCTATGTCAAGGGTGTTGGTTATGTGCCATACAATATTTACCTGGCACGTAATGGTGTGGTCATTGCCAACTATAGTGACGTCGTTATCGTGATGAATTGGACAGGCATGTACCCGACAGATGAGGGCGCCACATTCCTATACTTTGATATTGCGAGGAATCTCTCAGACTTTCTAAATGCCCTATCCTACTTCAAGGTTGGTATTCAGAATTTCGCATACGCCGATAAATACGGTAACATTGGTATATTCGCCTGGGGATTATACCCGGTGGTCATGGGTGGTGATCCAAGGGCGGTAATGCTCGGTAATGGGTCATATGGCTGGGTCGACTTCATACCAACTCAATACCAGCCCTACGTACTAAACCCACCGTCACACTTTGCATTGTCCGCAAATGAGATACTTGTATCACCAAATTACCCGTACTACGTAGGTTGGGTCTTTGAGAGCGGCTTCAGGGCTGACGAGATCTACACATTATTGTCACAGTTTGAGAGTGAGGGTAACATAACCTATGCATCAATGGAGGCAATACAGCTTAACGTCCATGATTACTCCACGAACCTATTCCTACCACCGTTACTCAATGCCCTATCCACACATCTCAGTCAATTAACACCAATCGAGGTCGAGGCATACGAATTATTGAGAAATTGGGACGGAGACTTCACGACTAACTCGGCCGCAGCTACGATATATTACTTCTGGCTTTGGAATTACCTAAATGACACCTTCATGCCCTGGTTCCAATACTACAACATAACTCCAGCTGACGGCCTAGGTCAATTCTCACTATTCCTAGGTCCAGATGCCGCGTTCCATGGACCATTGGCACTAGACCTAGCTAATTGGACCAATAACTATCCAAACATTCAGTGGTTTAACGACCCAACAACGGGTCAGGAGAGAAACGCTACAATAGTCATGCTACTGGCATTCAACCAAACAATAATGGAGCTGATGCGTGAACTAGGTCCAAACCCATCGACTTGGTACTGGGGTAGGGTTCATTATAGGGAATTGACAAGCTTCTTCAGCGTTAATGCGCTATCCGTTGGTCCATTCCCAGCACCTGGTGATTGCAATACAATAAATGCTGCCTACGGTCTGGTATCCAATGAAGGACCAAGCTGGCGCCAAATAGTCAACATGGCTGGCCCGCTCAGCGGTGTCGGTGTTTATCCAGGCGGTATCTCTGAGAATCCGCTGAGCCCGTTATATAATGACACGACTAAGTACTGGCTCGTCGGTCAGTACTACACATTAATACCACAGAGCCTTCCGCAATACTTCTACTACCTATACCTACCAAATACCACATTACCAGGGTGATGGACATGGCCATGAGCTACACAACCCGTTTCTGGACCCTATTCATTATCAACCTGGTAATCTCGCTTGCATTGGCATATACAGGTTACTGGTTATTAATGGCTATGTTGGGGTTAATAATTGGTTATGTGCTAAATGCCAATAAGGCGTTATCAACGTTCATCTGTACAGGTGTGTCCGGGCTCATCGGCGTTCTAGCCAGTATTTTTACAAATCCATACGCTATATATGATGGTGAGGTGACCGCAGCAATAATTGGGCTACCATACAGCATTATCGGTTCAATAATACTCCTAATAATAACGTTATTAATAGCACTTACACTATCAGGACTGGGTGGATTAGTTGGTCACTATGCACGTAAGTTAACAAGGCATTAATTTAAGAACGAAACCAACTAAATGGCATGGTTATTCAAAGCCTACGGTATTACCATTACTCCATACCTATTAGCTATTTTCCTTAGTCTTTAGTCATAGGTAGCTAGGCAAGCCCTATAATGTTATAATGATTACATAGTACTATCAGTGGCACTAAGAAGGAGTCGAGGTCTTGTCCTGACACATCAAGACTAAGCCATTGTACATTGCATCTAAATCCTCATATATCATAAGGTCCCTGATTTATTTAATTCCGTTTCAACAATCCCAAATCCCCGGTCAGCTTTAATAATGCATAAACTAAATCAATAATTACTTATGTCTTCATCATTCACCTCCTTAATTATTTCCTCAATATCCTCAAGCGCTAATTTCCTTCTCAATTCATAAATTGTCCACTTCCCACAGTAAGGCCTTATGACTATCATCCCCCCCATCTCCAATCGTATTTTAAATTACTTAATATGTAAATCACCGTGCCTTCCTACTCCATCTCTAAATCGCTTCACGCCCTCGTATATTTCACCCGTCCTTATCGACCTTAATCCATAATTCATCTCAATGATTAAACCCTCGCTCAATGGCTTACCCAAGCCCTCGTACACGGCGAGCCTATCATTCCTAAGGGTCTCCTGAGGATACTCACTAATTAATTCCGCAATCTCAATGGCCTTATCAAGGGCCTTACCCTCATCAACCAAGTAATTAACCAAGCCCCATTGGTAAGCCTCCTCGGCACTTATCAATCGCCCAGTCAGTACTAAATCAAGGGCTCTACCAAGCCCCACAATCCTTACAAGCCTCTGGGTACCACCATCAACCAGCGGTACACCAAACCTCCTTTCCAGGAAACCAAACCTAGCAGTCCTATCGGCAACCCTAAGATCAGCCCACAGGACAATCTCAAGGCCACCGGCAACGCAGTAACCACTTACTGCGGCTATAACGGGCTTAGAAAGCCTAAGCCTAGTGAGACCCAGTGGTCCCTCGGGATTAGACACCCTATTTACTAATCTGTCAATGTCGTAGAGGTCAGCCCCGGAGCTAAAGTTACCGCCAGTCCCTGTTATTACGCCTACGTAGAGGCCAGGGTTATTATCGAAGTACGTCCAGGCCCTGTAAAGTTCCTCCGCAGTGTCAGCGTCGATGGCGTTCCTACGTTCAGGCCTACTAATAGTGACCATGAAGACGTGATCCCTCACCTCAACAATAATATTCCTATAACCCATTGCTCGGCTCACCAAATTAACTTACTTCTATTCATTATATTATTTGCATCAAGTAGCTCCTTAATGCTCTTCAGTAAATTCCATTGATTACCCATCTCGATCTTCACGAAATCCCTCTTTAGAAGGCCTGTGCCATGATGATGACTTATGGTCGCACCAACACTACTGGTCACATTGAAGGCCTCTTTCCAAATTCTCCAGTATATGTCCTCGTCTTGCTTGAACACAATAACGCTATAGAGAGATGCACCGTTTAGGTATAGGTGAGTTATCCTGGAGAGTACGTGGTAAACGCCGTCAATGGAACCAAGCCTGCCTACCAACTCATTATATAGCCTAACGAGTTTACTCCATGTTGTTGCCATGTCGATGGTGTCAACCCAAAGACCCGACTGAGCAATTGTAATTAATTGGGATTCATAACCCCTGGCAAAGGCATCCCTCCACCTCCTAACTAACTCAGTCTCTACACTGACTGCGGAGTGTTTAATGGCTAAGTTATTAATTATCTTGTTTACAGCATTGACTAAGTCCTCGTTATACCACCTAATCCTTATCAGGGCTATGACACCATCCTCACCAACCATAAATCTACCACTCTCCCTATCATGTATAACGATCCTGTGAGGCCCTGGTACATTAATTACGAGATCGCGGGCGAAACGAACAGCGCCTTCAATGCCCTTAAACACGTAAGCCAGGTCAACGTAGTAATTAGCCAATGGTCTAACCCTAAGCATTGCCCTAACAATTATGCCAAGCGCGCCATCAGAGCCTATGAATAAGCCTTTAAGGTTGGGCCAGGAGGTCCTAATGAATTTGCCAGGGCCTATCGTCATTAATTCACCATTGGGCAGTACAACGTCAAGTGCCAATGTTAATTCATCTATGTTACTCATGCTATGCGAGCCAGTGCCTCCATGGGCTATTGCGCCGCCTATCGTGAGTAATTGAAGTGATTGCGGGTGGTAATCCAGAGTATAACCCCTCTCATTAAGCCACCTCTCCACGTCAATTACCTTAGCGCCAGCCTCAACGGTTATTGTTAGGTCCTCCTCGTTGAATTCCAGGATCCTATTCAGTCTGCTCATATCAACCACAACGCAGCCATCGTGATAGGCACCACCAACGACACTGGATCCACCACCATATGGAACAAGACACACACCATACTTATTAGCGAGCTTAACTACATCAATTACATCATTAACATTCTTAGGCCTAATAATGGCTGGGGGTGGGTTAAGACCGTGTCCAAGGACTTCCCTAAGCATGAGTAATGACCACCAATCTCTCCCGAACGTTGATGATTCATGGTCTTCCCTGACGATGCTATCCCTACCAATTAGCTCCTCAATCTCTCTAAGGAAATTTGATAAATCCACAATTAACATGTAGTAAACATAGATTAATGCTATAGCACTATATAAAATATATTTCTCATATAAGCACAAACAATAAATCATAATTAAGACATCACTATGTATGCCAAGTTGGAAATTAACCTGGGAGGGAGGCATTAGGGAGTTCCCGGACCTTACCGAGAGGATTTGGGTCACAGAGCGACCACCTGGCGGTTGCCTCAATTATATAGCACTTAGGGAGGTTAGGGGTAAGGACGTAACCTATCCACATCCGATGTTAGTGCTGCCGGGCATGACGTCGCATGGGGAACAGTTAGTCCATGTTTCGTGGCATGGAATACAACCAATAGAACCCGCAATACCGGACTCCATGATACCCATATACCTCGCAAAACGGGGTTACTTAGTATATACCATTGATTATAGAACGCATTTCGTGCTCCCAGACGTTAAGGACCTATCATTCATGGTTGATTGGGGTTGGGATACGTGGTTAAGCGATATTAGGGAGGCCATCAATATGATTAGGGAGGTTACCGGTAAAGATAAGGTCATACTAATTGGGGAGAGCTTTGGTGGGATCGCCTCAATGAACTATGTAACTGTGTATCCAAGTGATGTTAAGGCAATAGTACTATTGGATGGGGCGCCAATAAGGACTTCCGTGCTCCAGGCATTACCGGTACGTACCATTGATGAACTCAAGACGAGTAGATTGTATGCAGTACCATCAATTCTAACCGGTGGTAAACACCCAGGTAACATTATGAACACCATATGGCTCAGGGCTCTCTACAACCCAACACTACCAAGCCCGGAACCAGGTTTCAAGACATTGAGTGATTACCTAATGAGCATAGCCTTCAACCAGGGACTGGCAAACCCATACTCATACCCAAACTCACCACCTCCGGCGATCCTTGCCGTAATGGCTACATTTGATCCGTATTGGCCTACCAGGTTATTCATAGAATCAATAGAGCACTACAGGGCTAAATACACGGAGGTTAAAGTACCAATGCTCGCAGTAATAAGCGGGTTATTCGGGATTAAAGCTGCTGACATCGACCTTATGAGAAAATTAACAAGCGACATAATAATACTTAATGGCTATGGGCACCTAGATGTTTACGCAAACCCAAATAATGTTAAGGACGTGAATGAACCTGTTCATAATTGGCTTGTTAGGATCAAGGATTAATTGAGACCAATAAAAGCTATTTAAGTCTCTTACATTTTTGCTTATTTTAAGAAAGGCCGTGGGCATTACGAAGGTTAAGGTACTAATAAAGAACCCAAAGACTGGGTCGGGATGCGGAGTTTATACTCATGGTGTCTTTACCTGGATTAGTAAGGATACCTCAGGGTCAGTTGGCATTAAACCGAGGAGAGTCAGGCGGTTCAGAACTATAGATGGTAGGGTGGTTATGAAAAGTGCTGGTTTGACCACAATTGGGTATGAGGAACATGAGGACGATGTCGAGGTGATGTTTGGCGAGGCTTGGTGTTCATTTTGTCAATGGCCGTCTCCTCCCTACCACTATACTTGCTTAACGCCATGTCTGAATCTGGCACGTTATACTGGTGTACCATTATTAATCCGCATTATTAGGTGCCTTGCAATGAGGAGCGATGTTACTGATCCTAATGCCAGTGGTCGCTCTCCTGTTCACACGCACGGTTTAATGCAGAGTGCAGCCGGCAATGACTTATTAAGGCTAATGATTTACGAAACTGCGAATAAGTTTTATAAATTAGATATCTATTTCGATATCGATAAATATGAAAATCATAACCGCACCAGGGCCTGTCTCATACCCACTAATACTGGCGGCAAGAGAGTATAAAGACCTGGACTTAGTCTTTGGTAAGGGTAGTGAGGAATACAATGCGTATGCAATTACGGATTCATTAACATCACTAGTAAGGAGTAGTTTAAGGATTGATGTTGTGACGGTTAAGAAACTAATGTTTGTATACCCTGAACTAAAGGGGCCTAGGATTGCGGTTTAGAGACGTGGTAGTGCTGCTGATGTACTCATTAGGGCTTTGCTGGATAGTGTTGGTTTGAGGGCTGAGCTCATTTATGCGGATGACTGGCCTTCAGTGCTTAACATGCTTAACACAGGTAATGTGCAGAGTGCTGTCTTAAACCTCGGTGTCCTTGAGCATAGGGGTGAATTTCTCGAGGACCTAGTCGGCGCACCAGGCGCATGCGGCGCCCAGATCAATGGTGACTATCAATACTTCATTGATGTTTATAGGGCTGGAATTGAAATGGCTAGTAAGGACTTGAACGGTTCCGTTGATTACATAACCAACAAATTACCGATTAGGTTACCAAGGGAGTTCATTAAGAACATATTGGTTAGGGTGGAGTATGGTATTTATGGCCCAGGTGATTATGAGGGTTTTGCGGAGATTGTTAAAAGGTACGGTGGCGGAAAATGACGAGGGGGCAGTACCTAGGTTTGAGCCAGGCTATTTCCATAATAGTGCCGTTAACCATAGCCATTAGGGCCTCGAATAACATGCTCATGACCACCATACCACTGCTGGTCAGGTATAACTTTCACTTCAGCAACACCTTGGTGGGTATTTTATCGGCCTTAGTTTCGTTAATGACTTTTGTAAGTAGTGGTTTAATAAATTCAAGGCTTAGGGCATGCCGTAGGAGGATTGCCTTCATAGCATCATCAGTGATTTACGCCGTTGTATTCCCACTGTTTTGGTTATCATCACCAATCACAGTTTGGGTGTTATCCGCAGTGGCCGGTTTTGCCCTAGGCTTTCTAATGCCCAATGTAATGACGTCGGCAAGCCTACTACCCGATAGGAGGACTAGGGAGAGATTACTCAACATTTACACGTTGGCCCTGAGCATAAGCCTAATACTTGGCCCGGCAATCGAGTCGTTAATACTTAGGTACTACGGACTTAGGGAATCATTCATATTCTTCACTGTATTCCCAATCCTAGCCCTTGCCATAACCCCATTCGTTAGATTCCCTGAGGAGAACGTGGGCGGTGATGCAGTGGTTAGTACGTCCGTGGTCATTTCAAATCCAGGCTTCATAGCGGCTGTGCTGAACATAGCCACGTATAACGTGGTCTTCTCCTTCCTAATGGCATTCGGTGGTATATACGCCAGAAACTCCTTCGGCGTTAGTTACTCAATGGTTGAGATTCTCTTCTCGCTATTCTTTGTAACGTCATTCCTCGGCAGACTCTACCTATCGATAAGGCCTGCGGAGAGACTGTGGCCATACATGGCCAGTGCGGTTAGTATGACGGTAATCGGCGTATTATTAATAGTACTCACGAACAACCCACTGATTTACGCCATAGCCCTACTAATACTGGGCATACCCCATGGTACCACCTACCCGCTTTCCGTGGTATCTATATCAAGGGCCTTCAAGCTCCAGCATAGGAATGCTGCAAATAGCTTGTTCTTCTCGTTCATGATGCTCATAGGTATAGTAACACCGACAATAACGGGTTACGTAGCGGACTTAATAGGGATCAGGAATACGTTCATTGTATTAATACCACCGGTGATAATAGCATTAGTACTGCTGAGGAAATACGTTAGGTCTGTGGACATACCCCGTGAGTAATAAAGAAGTTAGGCGTGTTGGGCTTTAGGTTTTTGTTTAGTTTGCTTTAACGTGAGGCAGACAATGATACACATTAATTAGTGCGTCCTCGATAATATATTGCGATGATTATAGAATTAATGAGGCTTTAGATTGATTAACCGCGTGAATATAATTGGAGTGCTCTGATGACATGATCATTAATCAGATAAGTTGGTTACGGATTAAAAGATAAGTGGGAATTAATTCAACACGTAATTGATTTAGTGGTTCTATGATTGGGTACGTAATTAAGAAGCCGGATGTTGAGGGATTCTTCGTTAGAAGGTTAAATAGGTTTCTTGGGGTCGGCGTTATTAATGGTAGGGAGGAATTCATACATATTCATGATCCTGGTAGATTAACCGAGCTTTTAAGACCTGGCGTTAAGTTCTTCGCCTATTCGAAATCCACGGGTAAGACTAGGTTTTACTTAACGGCTGTGGAGCTTGGTGACGAGTTGGTTCTCGTAAACTCCGCAGTGCATAATGACGTGGCCGCTTGGCTTATTACTAATAAGTACGTATTAAGTGGTTATGAAGTTATCAGGAAGGAGCCTCGTTTCGGTGATAGTAGGTTTGATTTACTGCTTAGGTCACCAGGTGGTGGTTATGCATTCGTTGAGGTTAAGGGCGTGACCCTTGAGGAAAATGGAATTGCCAAATTCCCAGACGCGCCCACGTCACGAGGCGCTAGGCACATGCTTGAGCTGACGAGGGCTGTGGAGCTTGGTTACGAGACCTACGTGCTATTCCTAGTCTTTAGATCTAGGGCAAGGCTATTCATGCCCAATGCAGTGCTCGACTCCAGGTTCACGGAATCCCTTAAGTACGCCATTAATCATGGGGTTAGGGCATTGGCCTACAAACTAATACTCACAAGGGATTGGGCAATAATTCCGGTGGGTCAACTCGACATTAGAATTGGCTAATTTGATCAGCGAGGGTTATTTCAATCGCCAGTCATCTGCCGAAATGCTCATCACAGGGTCATCTACTGGGCAGTTCAGGACCCAGTATATATGTGCCCACATCGCTCCTTGGGTTTAGTTCACCGGCTACTGGCGTTAACATTAGCCTCCTTACCTCACTCATATCCCTGGTCTGCCCCAGTACCCAGGAAAGTTTCACGAAGGCGACCTCCGGTATCATGTCCTCAGCAGGTATAACACCAAGCTTAAGCAATTCCACACCTCTCCTATAGACGTTCAGGTTAACCCTACCGAATATTGTCTGGCTCGTAATTACCACGGGTATGCCACTGTCAATGGCCCTCTTAATTGGGTCGAGCAATTCCTCCCTAACGTGCCCAAACCCCGTTCCCTCAATCACGATGCCGTGGTAACCCTTATCAATTAGGAAGTGTAGGTTCTCTGGGTCCATACCTGGGTAGAACTTGATTAGGGCTGTCTTCTCATCGAACCTATTCATCAATATGGTATCCTCCACCTTGGACCTAGGGATGTGGTTATTCGTGTTCAGCACTATCTCAAGCTTATCTATATTTACATACGCCACGGGCCTCTCGTTAATACTGATGAATGTGTCTCTCCTAGACGTGTGCATTTTCCTAACCCTGGTCCCCCTATGAACTGCTATTAACCCGTCATTTGTTGATGCGTGCATTACAACGTAGGAACCCGCAAAGGGTGCCCTGGCGCCAACGAGTACGGCAGCCAGCATGTTCTCAAAGGCGTCGCTTGACGGCCTATCACTACTCCTTTGCGAGCCAACGAGGGCTATTGGGCCTGGGGGATTCCTGATTGCGAAGGATAATGCGGCGGCTGTGTAGTGCATGGTGTCTGTGCCGTGAAGCACAACGACCCCGGAGACACCGTCGAGAAATGCCTTGTAGGCAGCCTCGGCAATTTCAGCCCATCTCCTTGGTGTCATGTCTTCACTGAATATGGCCATTAGGTTTAGGAGCTCAATATCCGCTATGCCCTTAACCTCAGGGTACATCGCATATAGGTCCTCAAGGCTAAAGCTCGGATACACGGCGCCGGTCCTGTAATCCACTTTGGACATTATCGTGCCGCCAGTGGCCACAAGCCTAACCCTGGGAAGCCCCGTGGACTCGGCCTTAACGAATTGACCAATGGGTATGGACACCACACTCTTCGACTCAACGTGACCCTTAACCTCCACCCTCCCAATATTACTGGCGTGAATGCCCACGTTATAGCCATTATCAAGCTTCAAAATCAATACACTAGGATCACCAACACCAGGTCTAGGCAGTACCACGCCATCTAATGCCGTGCCATCCCTAAGGTAAATACGCACCAGGTCAAATTCCCTAATGCCCCACCTACTCATTAACTCACTAAGCACGGGTATCGTGTGTACCCCTGGAATATAAGCGTTAACTAAACAATTAAATACAAACCTCTTGGAATTTTAATCCCTGTAATTACGATTTAATCAACTCCTCATACAGGTAATGACAGACCCGGGGCTAGGTCAACCACAGCGATCCATCAGCCAAGGCGCTTAGGGATATGCTCGGCTATGGCGATAGTGCAAACTCAGTCAATGAAATACCTAAGGCGAAGGTCGTTGTAATAACTGGTGAATCAATAACGGATAGTCACCCAGTGCTTTCCTAGTACTTGATTGAGGCTAAGAGGAATGGTACTAAGATAGTGGTCATAGACCCTAGGACAACGGCAACAGCAAAGATGGCTGACCTACACCTCAAGCCAATACCCTCCACAGAGGTCTACCTATTCAACGCGGTGGCCAATTACCTAATCAATAACGAGCTCATTGATAGGGACTTCATAGTTAATAGGACCGAGAACTTCGAGAAATATGCCAAGGTAGCTAGTAAGTACTCAATTAACGATGCCGAGAAAATCACGGGTGTGCCTAGGGACTTAATACTCAAGTTCGCTCAATTAATAGCCACGAAGCCCGTATTATTCACGTGGGGCCTCGGCATGTCAGAGTCGTCAGGTGTCGACGACATTAAGTCCTACATAGCCCTAGCCAATGACCTTAGCGCGGCATTATCTATAGTAATGACCGCAATAACCTCGTTAATATTCGCGAAATACGTGAGGTCTCGTAACACGGTATCACCATTCATGGTCAGGAACATAAGGAATATCATGGTGAATCCAGATAGTGATAAGCCTATCGATGAGGACTACATTAAGGCGTTTGAGGAGGCCCTATCATCAATGAGTAAGGATTCTGACGATTACGTAAGGTTATTGACGATGCTGGGGCTCATGTATCTCCAAAATGCAATAGCCTACAATTGTAGGGATTTATTCAGTAGGGCAGTTAACTACTTGGGTATGGCTGAGAATGCCATGAGTAGAGTTAATGTAGGTTATGAGACTAAATTAATGATTAACACGTTAAGGTCTAAGATAGGGATGTATAGGTATAAGTTTGAGTGAGATTATATTGATATCTTAGAATACCGATGCGCTATATACCTAAACGTAGGTGAGGAAAATGCAATTAGACTCCCTGAAGATCCCCTTATGAGAAGAGATAGATTGTACACCAAATGCTTTAGTGCCTGGCAATGTTATTCACATCCCAGGGAAGGAGCATGGCGTTAAGTATGAAGATACTATTAGGTTTCCTCAATAATAACAAGGTAGTTATGGTAAAGAGGATATGGCTTCAGGAATGAGTGAATTATTGGGTTATGTTTAGTAATATCTTGAAGAGCTTGGTATCCGTCTCTGAGGGTTGGCGGGTTATTATTACGTACTTAAGCCTCGACAATGCGTACTCACTAAGTAGGCCGAATCCATCCATGGATACGCAAAGGACCCTGTTACCAGCGGCGAGTAGGTAATCAACCTCAGTCTTGTCCCTAATACTCCTCAGTAATACCGTGGTAACACCATTCACGTGCCTTAATGATTCATCAACCTGCTTAGTAAGCAGTAATACGCATTCACCGGGTCCTAAGTCAATGAGTACCTTATCCAGGTCTGCGTAATTATTGATTCTAATGATCCTGACCATATCATTAATAACCCATGAACTCAGCATTTAACACCCAAATACTCAAAATAACTAAGCCTAATAACCCACTACACGTGACTGGCTAGAAATACCTTTAAAGCTCTGATGGGGTTTTCCTACATGGATTATAGGGCGAGACTGCGTGAGGCGAGTAAGGAGATAATTGAAAGGAGGATTACATCAGATAACGAGCTTAGGAAAATCGCCGATAAGTATAACCTGCCTCTATCAACAGTTAGGACATTATCCACATTCTACTTCCATAACCACTCAGAGGTCCAAGTATGCATGGGCCTTCCATGCCTGCTAAAGGGGGCTAGGGAAGTCGTTAAGGAATTAGAAAGGCGTGGTACCAAGTACTCCATAACGTACTGCCTCGGTTATTGTGATAAGGGCCCGGTGACCAGGATAGGTGATGGGTACTACACGTTCATTAATGGTGAATTCAGGGAAATTGAGGAGTTAAGGAGTGATTACGTCTGGTCTCAATACGAACCTCTCGATAAATACATAGCGAGGGGCGGCTATAAGTACTTCGGGAAATTCCTCAGCGAAGGCAATAAGCTCTTCATACTTGAATTACTCATTAAGGCAGGCCTACTCGGTGGTGGTGCCCTAGGTAGGTTTAAGGCCCTGGCCGACAGTGCCAATAGGCCTAGGTACTTAATTGTTAATGGCCACGAGGGTGAGCCCGGCGGCTTTAAGGATAGGTTGATAATGGAGAGAAACACCCACCAATTGCTTGAGGGCACGTTACTATTATCGCTTGCTCTTAATGTTGATGAGGTTATAATTGCGGTTAATGAGAGGTTTAGAAATGCCAGAGCAATGATTGAGAGGGCGCTTGATGAGCTAAGACCGTTTTTAGCGAGCAGGGGCCTAATTAATAGGTTACCTACAGTTACGGTCTCGTTAGTTGGTTCTCCATATATCGTTGGCGAAGAAACAGCATTAATAAATTCGCTCGAAGGTAATAGGGGCGAGCCCCGATTAAGACCCCCAGACCCCACCGAGGCTGGTTTATTCGGTAAGCCCACCGCCGTGATTAACGTTGAAGTCGTTGCGGCGGCGCCCGTACTCCTTGGTAATTACTATGAGGCTAGGGAAATAACCATTGAGAAGTACTTCTGCATTACGGGTGACGTTGATAAGCCAGGCCTTTATAGGGAGAAGCTCACAATAGGTCTTAACGAATTATTAGCAAAGGCAGGGGCTAAGGAGGAGAATGTTAAGGCCATCTTCATTGGTGGAGTCTCTTCAGGTCTTGTTCACTCCTCAAAGATTAGGGTAAGGCTTATGCCTGAGGAGACGAGGAAGCTTGGTGTCTTCCTCGGACCTGGTGTAATCATAGCCTTATCCAACTATAGGTGCATTGTTGATGTAATGCTTGAGGTTGAGAGGTTCTTCTCCCACGAGTCGTGCGGTAGGTGTGAACCGTGTAGGTTAGGTACTAAGGAATTGGTCGAAGTTCTCGAGAAGACCAGCATGGGTAAGGCGAGTGAGGAGGACCTTAGGTGGGCTGAGACTGTGGCGAGGATCATGATGGAGACCTCACTCTGCGGTTTAGGCATGTCCGCCGGTAAGGTATTCCTCGATGCACTTACTCAATTTAGGGATGAGTTTGAGGAGCATGTGAAAGGTGTCTGTAGGGCTGGTGTTCATTTCAGGTGATGGATATGGTTAAGGTAATACTAAACGGTAAGGAGGTTGAGACCTTCGAGGGAGAGACAATACTAAACCTGGCCAGGAGATATGGCGTTGAAATACCAACGCTATGTTACTACGAGGGATTTGTAAATGGTTCCTGCAGGATATGCGTCGTTGAGGTCAATGGTAGGCTAATACCATCATGCATAACCAAGGTGTCCGATGGCATGAGAATCGAGACTGAGAGCGCGAGGGCTACTGAGGCTAGGAAGACCTTACTAAGGCTCCTACTAAAGAATCATAACCACAGGAGCAAGGAGGAGCAAATGAGATGCAGGATATGTGATTACGCGGTTAAGTACGGCCTCGAACCAGCGCCAGTAATATCGGACACCAAGGTTGACGATACGCACCCAGCAATAATATTCAACCCATCGGCCTGCGTAATGTGTAGGAAGTGCGTAATTGCCTGCAGCATTGATCAGAGTAACGACGTTATAGCAGTCATAGGCAGGGGATCCGGTACTAGGGTTGGCTTTGACCTTGACGCCCCAATGGGTGTATCAAGTTGCGTTAGCTGCGGTGCATGTGTTGATGCATGTCCAACCGGGGCATTAATGGAAAAGGATTGGGTACCCGCCAATAAGGTTATTGAAACCACATGCCCATACTGCGGCACTGGGTGTCAGGTCGAGTATGGAATTAGGGATGGCAGGGTCATCTGGGCCAGGGGTTCCTATGGACATGTGAATGAAGGCAAGCTATGCGTTAAGGGTAAGTTTGGTTATCAATACGTCAACAGCCCCGAGAGACTCACGAAACCATTAATTAGGAAGCCTGGCGTACCCAAAGGTCCATTAAATGGTAGGCCTATTCATGAGGTATTTAGAGAGGCCACATGGGAGGAAGCCCTAGACATAATAGCCAGTAAGATCAGGGAGATCCTTGGCAAGTATGGATCAACCGCCATTGGAGGTATAATGAGTGATAGAAGTACTAACGAGAGTATTTACGCGTTTCAGAAGTTCATGAGGTGCGCTGTTGGTACTGATAGTATTGATCAGTCAGCCACGTTGTGTCACGAACCATCGGCATGGTCCCTAGCCACGCAACTGGGTTATGGCGCAGCGACCAACCCAATTAGGGATGCGTTGAATTCAAGGACGATAATTGTGGTTGGCTCTAACATGAATGAAACACACCCAGTCATTGCCGCCTATGTTAAGAGGGCTGCTAAGCAAGGTGCTCACTTAATAGTCGTTAACCCTATACATACGGAGTTAGCTAGATATGCAGAGTATGAACTCCTACTTAGGCCGGGTACGGATGTCGTACTATTCTCGGCAATGGCTAAGTACATAATCGACATGGGTTGGTACGACAGGGAATTCATTAGTAAGCATACTGAGGGCTTTGAGGATTGGATAAGGAGCCTCGATGTATTTACCTTGGATTTTGCCGAGGAAGTAACTGGAGTACCTAAGGAAGCCATTAGGGAGGTTGCCAGGCTATACGCGCTTGAGAGGCCATCGATGATCATGTGGACTCTTGGTATTACGGAGCATGAGAATGGTACGGAGAATGTATCAGCCCTTATAAACCTCGCATTACTAACGGGCAATGTAGGTAAGCCGGGCGCTGGTTTAATGCCACTTCGTGGTCAAAATAACGTACAAGGTGGCGCAGATGTTGGGTGTGCACCGGGTAGGTTGCCTGGTTATCAACCTCTGATGGATCCGGCGGTTAGGAGGCGCTTTGAGGATGCCTGGAGGTGTAGGTTACCGTCCTTCGTTGGCTTTAGGAGTACTGAGGTGATTGATATGGCTAGGAGGGGCTTGATAAAGATGCTATACATAGTTGGCGAGAACAGTATTAGGTCTCACCCAGACAGTAAGGCTGTTGCTGAGGCATTGAGTAAGTTGGAGTTCCTGGTTGTTCAGGACATATTCCTGACAGAGACCGCCGAGTATGCTGATGTTGTATTGCCAGCGGCCTCGGCGGCCCTTGAGGATTACGGCACATTCACGAATACGGAGAGGAGGTTGCAATTAACGAGGAAGGTGGTTGATCCGCCAGGTGATGCAAGGCCTGATTGGTGGGTATTCACTGAATTGGCTAGGAGACTCGGTTATGACATGGGCTTTAGAAGTAGTTCCGACATAATGAGGGATATTGCGAGGGTAGCACCGATATTTGGCGGTTTAAGCCATGAGAGGCTTGAGCGTGAGGGTGGGCTTCAATGGCCGGTGTCGAGTGAGTCTAGTTCAGGAACTCCAATACTGTATGCTGATGGATTTCCGAGGGGTAGGGCCAGGTTTAGGGTGGTTGGTTGGAGAGACTTTGATGTGGTTATGGAGAGGCTTTACCCATACTCATTAATCATTGGTAGGGAGAGGGCGCAGTACCACACTGCGACCATGACGTCGAGGTCACCAATACTTAAGGTCATTTGGAGGGGACCCGTTGTTGAGATGAATCCTGAGGATATGAGGACTGAGGGTATTGAGGACGGTGATGTCGTTAAGTTAGTCTCGCCTGCTGGTGAGGTGCCTGCTAGGGTTAGGGCATCGAGTAGGGTTCCGAGGGGCGTATTATTCACCACATTCCATTACCCAGAGCTCCTGGCAAATGCTTTGGTCCCGGCTGTACTTAATCCAATTACAAAAACGCCGGCGTATAAGGATACGTGGGTTCGTATTGAGAAAATAAAATAAGGAACCAGCGTACTATGAATATACATGGAATTCTTATTGGATTTCCACGTAATACGGCATAATTCATTAGTTCAGTATTAGTAAATTGCAAGGCCCTCAACAGGTTTCGCCATAGCCCTATATGTGTTGCCAGTTTTCTCAACGTTGACGTAATGTAGCCTTGATAGTGCTGTGTTTATTAATCCGTGTATGTAGCCCTCTGTGAATGATCCGTCTAGTTCCTCGTCGAATGGCTCCTCAAACTCAACCCTAACCTCGTTGTTCCTAATCTCGAGACCCCTGAAGGCAAGCCTGTTATAGGCTGTGGCCGTGTATAGGTACGTGTTTATCGTACTCACGGGATCACCCATTGGTATCTCCGTGGCCACCGCCCTCGCGTACTCATAACCAATCCTGTAGAGGAGCCTACCCACATACTCAGTGCCCATTTGTGCTAGGACCGTCTTAATTGCGGTCATGAAGTGTCTTTGAGAGAAGGACAGCGGTATAATTGGCCCGCTTATTGCATTCACGAACTCAATATCTCTAATGGAGCCCATGCCGGTTAATAGGGAGTTCACGTTGTCCTCAACGTCAATCATCAAGGCCCTGGAATTACCAATGATATTCCTAATGTTAATCCCATAACTAAACATCACAGATGACAACTCATTAATAATACCAGGCCTATCCCTAACAACCCTAAACAACAACCAAGTCATTACAAAGAGTAACTGAAACAAAGGTATTTAAACCCTAGCACAAAATTATTAAAAAAGTCAATTATACGATAAATAATGAGTCAGATGATTAATAATTAATATGTACTGGCGTTAAAAAAGACTAAAGAAATAACCCCAGGGCCAGTACAATAGCTAAGGTATCGACGTGGCATCACTGTCCTTTATCAACACAATAAAGCATCTGATACAACGAATCATCATGCCCATATCCCTCAATACCAGGCACTAATACACATGAAACGCTACTTACCAATTTCAAGCGGAAAATAAACTCATAGCACTCGTCTCATCACCTACCGATACATACGTAGTCCCAGTAAGCCACGCCCTGGAACGCATAATTATAATAAAATAGAAGTTCATATTGGTATGGGTTTGGTAGGTAAATGCCGAAGCCCACGTATTGATATTTTGGGTTACCCTGTATGTAGTTGCTTACGGTAAGTATATAGTTTATCCATGTGTCCGTGAGTATCGTGCCTCCCTCAACGTTAATTATATTATTTCTATTTACATTAAATAGGCTCTGAATTGCCGTATCTAGATTGTTAACTGCGACATTTCCCACCCCACTTCCTGGACTTGGGCTTCCTGTGTTTGATGTCCAGTAAACAATTATTGCCTTGTTATTTTGCGTTATAACAAAGAGAAAGAATACCGTACCATTGACATTGAATTGCGTGGGATATAGGTAAACGGATACATGTGGATAATCGTTAACCTTTATATTTCGAGAAGAGACATCGTAGTAATACGTAATTACGTAGTAACTTTGCGCCCCAAATTCTTCAATGGCGTATGTATATATTGGGTTAGGAGCTCCCGCGATACTTCCTTGAATTGCCGTAATGCCCCAGTAGGGGTTTGAGGCACCCTGAGGATATGTGGTGACTTGTAGGTTATTCAGTGTTGCGTTTCCTACATAGCCGAATGCCATGTTTTGGCCCTGGCACTGCGTGGGGGGCGTTATTGCGGTGCCCAATGGTGGTTGTTGTACGTTTATCTGTATTGTAGATACTGTCTCGGTGTAATTATTCACTAACACCGTCACTGGTACCGTTATTGCCCCAGCATTCGTTATGCTAATTGGTATTGTTACTGCCGCTGAGCTGCTTGGTGGTATTATTGTGCTGTTTATTATTGTGTTCCCGTTTACGTTAGTTATTACCGTGGCGTTTACCCAACCCGTGGAGTTATTCGTGAGCAAAACAACAGCCTGTACAGTACTCACCGAGCTCAGGTAAATCACGGATGGTACCAATACGCTTACCTCTATTGGCCCTCGATATAGGTTTATGCTTAACGTTAAACCTATGTTTGTTGGTATTGATATTACCAGGTTTCCTGCCCCTTTATTAATTAATACACCTGGTACTGTTACGTATATCATGCCATCACTAATTACATAATTACAGTACTGCATGTATTGCGTATTTCCCATTATGTATTTACATATGGCCTCTGCATTGTTAGGTGGTGAGGCGCCGCTTATTTTCATGGAAACTACGTAATTACTCCCTACTGTATTAAATCCGCTCAGTGATACGCTCGTCTCAGTACTCATGAGATTTTCCAATGCCTGTTGCTTCTCAGTAACGTACTTACTGAAGCCGTTGAGCACGGAATACATGATGGTGAGCGTTATGATGATTATTATGATCATTATTACCATTACGTACAATTCCCCCAAGCCCTTATTGCCCAAGCCCCTTTTCTGCCGCAAACCCATCACAGGATACCACCTTCACCTCGTAATTTGTGTTGTATGGTATGTTTAGGTTTGAGTACTTGAGTATCACCACCTGCCCTGGATCAAGCCTTACCAATGGATTTACTATGCAATTGCTTGATACCGCGATCTGGTATGCCGTTGACTCGTTGAGTACGTATACACCTGATACCCCACACGGTTTACTACCGTAGTTGTACAGGGCTATGCTTATTGATGTTATTGAGGATCCCGTGGTGTTAAATGCCGTGCTCATTATTGAGAACTCACAAGAACCCGACAGTGCATTAGCGAGTGAGTAACCAAGCGACTCTAAGTACCCGTAGAAGTATCCGAAGATTAACAAGCTAAGGGCCACGGCTATGACGAGCAGTATTGTCGCACCCACAACCTCACTAATGCCTATGGAAATCATGGGAAAATCACCTGCGGCGTGATTTTGACTTAACATGACTTATGTATTTTATTATTTACGATGATGCCACAACAGACGTTGCGTACTTGGTGCCGCTTGATGTCACGAACAACAGCCCATATGACGTACCTGACTTTATGCCACATGTTGATGCGAAGTTTGAGCTATTTGTGATTTTTACCGTTGAGCCTGGCGTTATTGAGGTTGCCGTTATTGGTACTTGGCATATTAGGTTTCCATTCGTTGCATTTAGTAGGTAGACGCCCGTTATGGTTACTGTCACTGAGCCCGTGTTCTGTACGTAGGCGGTCAATCCATTACTTACTGATAGGCTTACCGCGACTACCTGGAACTGCTCTGGCGTTGCCATTGAGCTAACCTTACTTGTTGTTGCGGATAAGTATCCGCTGAACCACATGTAGAGTAGTACTGCGGCTACCACTGTTATGACTATTAGTAGTATGGCTGCAACGATTGGCTCTATACCCATGCTCTTCCTGTTGTTTCTATTTCTGGTCATCAATTTCTAGTTTATTTTCAATCTTTTATAAACCTTTCTCTTAATTATGGTTGTACATTTACTCAAGTTTTATGTTAAAAATATGGGGTAGCACTAATCCTTGCCCCCTACAGGTTTAGAGGCACAGTTGCCGTATTAGGCATGCCTTTGCCTCGTGAGGATCGGCCCGGGGTGTGGTTAGATCGTTGTGGCTTGAATACTGGGCTTAGGTTGTGCCTAGGTATATTGTTAGGTACATTATGTAGTTTGTTAGTGCTAGGATCACTATTAGTATGGATGCGTGTAGTAGGCCTATGGTTGGTTTTCCGTAAATCATCCTGCCGATTATTGCGCCGGCTATTAATGATTGTATTACACCGCTCATTACTATTATTGATGAGAATAGTTGTACGTTTACTGCGGAGATCGTTGGCGCCGCAATGCCGCCTACTGATGCTGTTACTGTTATCTTGCTTATGCTTGGCATCATTAGGTAAATCACTATCCCGGCGAGTACTATGTATATTGCCATGACCACGTATATCAGTGCCAAGTAAGGCTTGATCTGGTTAGACTTGTCCAGTTGGTAACTTACCGTTTCCTCGAAGGATCTGTAGGCCATGTCTAGGGTTTCCTGGAGTTTCGCCCCTGACTTAATGGCCGTGTCCAGTATTACTGCGAGTATTGCCAGGTAATTATTGCCTAATTCCCTGGATACCCTGGTTAGGTTTTCCTTAGTTGTAGTGATGCCCATGCCCTCCTTTGCGATTGATTCGGCGAGTATCCTGCTTAGTCTGCCCCTGCCAACTCTCGTAAGCATTTCTGCAATGCTGTTCATGGATTGCCCTGAGCCTAGGCCGTCCCTGAGTATCCTGATTACCGTGGGTATATCCATGAGTATTTCATCGTTTGCCCTCCAGAGCCTGTACTCCGTTATGGATAGTGGTAATAATTCGAGGGCTATGGCTATGGCTGTTAACGTGGCCCCCAGTATGCTGTAGGGTATTGGCGCATTCAGCACTAGTTTGCCGATGTTTATTTGGATGTAGGTCCTCGGTAGTAATACGTACGATGCCGCTATTGTAATGATCGCGGCAATTATTGTTATTAATAACATTGTTCTTCTCCGCATATTATGCCTTAATTCAGTAGATCCTGAATTAAAGGTTATAAATCTTAAGTTTTAAAAATTTATAGCCCACGCATTGATAATTATATTGTGATTAAGGAGAGCGTTGAGTTGGTTGATGAGTATGAGGTTGTCAAGGGATTAATTGGCGCATTCATTGTTAGGGATAAGGCCACTGGGCTTTATTTATATAATGTCGTTGAGCCCATGCTTAGTGATAATGCCAGCAGAGTTCTTGCAAGGACCAGGGAGTTACTCAGGGTAAGTAGTGCCTTGCCTGAGGGCAGTAATAGTGTTGAGGGTTACCTGAAGTCGTTGGTTGATGAGACAATGGGTAGGTTGAGGATTAAGTTGAGTGATGAGGAGTTGAGGGGTGTCATGTATTACCTGATGCGGGATACCGTGGGTTACGGCAGGATTGACCCGTTGATTAGGGATGATTATATTGAGGATGTTAATATTAATGGCCCGAATAAGCCTGTTTACGTGTGGCACAGTAAGTATGAACACTTGAGGGCTAATATTACCCTGAGCAATGAGGAGTTGAATAGCCTTGTTGTGAAGATTAGTCAGAGGATTGGTAAGAACGTTAGTTCAGCATACCCAATACTGGAGGGCTTACTGCCTGAGGGTCTTAGGGTTGAGCTTGGGCTTAGGGATGTCTCACCCTATGGACCAATAATAACTATTAGGAAGTTCAAGACTAATCCAATAACTATTGTTGATTTGATAATGGATGGTGTTATTAGTGCAGAGGCTATGGCGACGTTATGGTTCATGCTTGAGAATGGCATAAGCATGGTCATCATTGGTCCGACTGGTGCGGGTAAAACGACCTTGCTCAATGCATTACTATTCCTCATAAGGCCTGAGGCTAGGATTGTGACAATTGAGGATACTAGGGAGATAAACATACCCCATGAGCAGTGGGTTCCGTTGGTTGTTAGGGAATCCGAAACGACCGGTGTCCAGAGCATAGTGGCCTATGACCTTGTCAAGGTCTCCATGAGAATTAGGCCTGATTACCTGGTTGTTGGTGAGTTAAGGGGTGAGGAGGCCTACGTCTTCTTTCAGGGACTGGCCAGTGGGCACACTGGCCTTGCCACAATACATGCAAGCTCCCTGAGCGCCGCCGTGAGGAGGCTGTTGTCTAAACCCATGAGCGTTCCTCCAGCCCTGATACCCCTGGCCAACGTGTTCATATTAATTAATAGGGTGAAGGTTGGTGGTAGGATTGTCAGGCGCGTCATGGATATTAGCGAGTTATTGGACGTGACGAGGAGTGGCTTAAGGTTTAATACCCTGTTTAGGTGGAGTAAGGATAGGGATGAGCTTGTCAGGTTGAGTGATAGTACCTTAATTGCTGATCTTGTGAGGATGGGTAGGGTGTCTCAGGAGGAGGTTGATAGGGAGCTCAAGAGGAGGGTTGAGATTATGGTGACTATGGCTAAGTACGGGTTTAGGTCGCCCGATGCCGTGTTTAGGGTCACCAGGAATTACTACGTGGACCCAGAGAGGACCTATAGGACCTTGATTAGCGGTGAATTGCCTTGATTAATCCATTGGCAGTTTATAGGCGTTGGGTTGTTGGTTATGTGGATAAGCTTTACATATTTAGCGGTTATAATTTCAATAGGGATCTTGTGTTGATTATACTGATGTATATTCCCTTTCTCATAATTGCCCTTGCCATAATATATCTAGTGCCTCAATTATTCATGTTCAGGATCTTAATACTTATCCTGGCGATTGTATTTCTCATTGATTATTTATCGATCCTCATGTACGTGAATGCCAAGGTTCATATCAGGGTTGGACACTTTGAAAGGCATTTAACTGATACGTTAATAACGATGATACCCCTTGTGGCAAGCGGCATGACCCTTGAGGAGTTAATTAATACCTTAGCGGTGATCGAGCGTGATCCGTATATAGCCAGGGAATTTAAGTTAATACTTAGGGACACCCGGGAGGGCGGTATGGACATACTCACGGCGCTCAGGGCAAGCCTTAATCGCGTTCCCTCCAGGACCTATAATGAAGTCTTTGGGTTACTTGCCGAGACCTACCTAGTCAGTGGTAATGTGGCTGATCTACTAATGCTGAAGCTTGAGTACTTGACCAGGAATAAGTATAATAAGTTGAGGAGTGTGACGCAGACGCTGGGTCTCCTCATGGAGACGTACCTGGTAATGGCATTACTACTGCCTGTACTACTCGTGCTGATTGTAGTCACATTAACACCGCTGGGACCTATATACCTGGGTCCTCTAACTCTTAATCCAACCCTCGTATTAATACTAACAACCCTCGTATACTCACCGGTCATGGGCTATGTGATTTATATATTGATAGATTCAACCGTGTCCTCAGCGGAGTAAGCCATCATGCCCACTTATACTAATTCTAGGGTTATGATAATACACGTTCTGTCGTGAATAATATCGTAAAGTTTCTTGGTACAATTCCCATTGCAAAAAGGAGGCATTATTGTTAATTTAAAACAATTGTTTCTCATTACGCATTTATTGCTGCTGGGTCTTCTGTTGTTCTTGTTTTGTTTCTTCTTCGAGTTTTTTGAGTTCTGTTTCTATTTCTTTCTCTATTTCCTCTATGGGTTTTGGTGGTGGTGTTGTGGCTAGTGCGTAGCCCACCCAGGCCAGTATTCCGAAGATCACTATTACGGCCAGCGTATCCGTTATTTGAAGCACGGGCATTGAATAAGGCGTGAAGAAAACCAAGTATATGTAGGCCAGTATGATTATTATTGATATAACAAGCAACCCAGTACCAACAACCTTATCCCTACTCATTAAAACCAACACACAAAAACACTTAATAAGCATTACGTGACCCGACCCCGAAAAACCTACTATCCTCGTATTAACACTATTAACGGTTTATGTCCTCTGTATTTGTTGTTTTGTTCCATCTATCTCATGCCTTTTCCTTCCCTCAAGCTTCATTGTACATTGGAGAAACGCACAAGACCAACTTAGACAAAACCATGTACAAATAGAGTAAATAAAAACGATGCAATTAATTCGTTAAATGATCATGAACACCAATAAAGCGCCAAGACAACACAAAGGTTTAGAATAGATCAACGCGCCTAAATAACCTCTGTATAGATCTCAATGCCTAAGGATTTAGCTAGCTCCATGGCCCTATCATCGACATATGGCGAAATCATCACAAGCCTTGGCTTAATGCCATTAACCTTCTCATAAAGCCTGCCAATTCTCCAGAACTCGGCTACATCGCCTCTGGAAAGGCTCGACTTAACCTCAACAAGTATGTATGTACCATCCCTCACAACAATATCAACATCAATAATTGCAGGATGACCATAAACCTCACCGCCTATGTCATTATAAGTCCATTTCTCAACCTTAGCCGCACCCAGTATCTTCTCAACAACACCCTTCATACCCTCCCTAAAAGCCTCCTCTGAAATAACTCCCCACCTAGCACCCAGCGCGTCCAACTTCCTGTTAATACCCATTACAAACCTGTTGAAGTCCTCCCTTAAATTCCTCAACTCGGTCTCAATAGCCTCAAACCTCTTATATGCCTCCTCCCACCTTTTCTCATTTTCCTGCCATCTCTTCTCATTCTCCTGCCACCTCCTCTCCTGGTCCTCCCTAAATGCCCTAAACTCCTGCCATAGTCTGTTGTTTTCTTGCCATAGTTTTTCTATGTTTTCATTGATTCTATTGTTCTCCTCCCATAGTTTGTTTACGTCGGCTCTAAGGGCGTTTTGTCCCTCCTGTAATGCCTTGACTTGTTCCTGGAGTGCCTTGATGGCTTCCCATATTTTCCTGTTCTCCTCCCAGAGCTTGTTCTGCCCCTCCTGGAGGCTCTTCACGGCCTCCCATAGTTTTTCCTGGTTTTCCCTCAACGCCCTAACTTCCTGCCATAGTTTCTCGATGTTTTCGTTTATCCTCCTTACCTCCTGCCAAATCTTGTTATTTTCCTCCCATAACTTACCTTGATCCTCACGCAACGCCCTAACCTCCCCCCAAAGCCTCTCCTGACCCTCCACAAGCCTCTGAACAACCCTCGCCAAATCACTAACAGCACTCACCAACTCCCTAATTGAAGACTGAACATCACTAATACCCAAAAGCCCAACCACAGCTAATCTAAAAACCTCATCCTCCCTAAGCAACCTAAGCAATTCATCCTTAATGCTCACATTAAGAATAGGAATTATGAAAAATATAAACCTACCGCAAATAATTATGCATATGATTTCCTCATTACCATAAGAGTAATGACTCAAGGGGGTTAGTTACATGCATTGCTCAATTAAGGAAAGACTTAGTCATTTCTAGGAGGGTAATCAGTAATGTTTTTGGGTTTAAGTTAAGGTTGTTAATTTGATTTTAACGCTTTAATTGTATTCTTCTTATTATCATGATTAGGGCTTCACATAAGGGCTTGTTTTTAGAAGAAATAGGGATTTTAGGTACCGTACCATGTTGTGATTGACCTTTATGAACGTAGTAAATATTTACCGCATCGTCGCACAGTGCGGGCTTGAATGAGCCGTGTTTTCTTTTATTCATATTGTCCATTTGGGTAATGCTTAATTATTTTATTGTTTTTATTTAATTGATAGTTATGGATTTCCTTAAGTGCCAAGTTCTGGAGGACTTATTACCTACTGGTTTTCCCTTCGGTTACCTGGTTCTCATCCGTGGCGACCTGGGCATGGGCAAGACTCTTCTCGTTAAATTGCTTGCCCGAAGTATTCTGAGCAATTACCCACTTGTTTATGTCTCGTTTGATGATAATCCTGAGACAGTGAGTAATGACCTCAAGGACCTAAGCAACAAACTCTTCATAATTGATGGCTTTTCATTAGGCGATCAACGGCGAACCAAGTCACCCAATGTTATTGATGCAATTACCGAACTGGATCCCGGGCAATTAATTAGTAAGGTTAGTCAAGCAGTTTACTCGAGGGGGGCCCGTGGGTTGATAATTGACTCCATCAATGACCTGCTCATCAACATCGACCCAAGGGGCTTAATCGCAACGCTTAAGCAATTGAAGTCACTATCAAGGTTTTACAACATGATGACGTTCATAGTAGCCCACGTAACCACTGAGGACATTGGTAACCTACTCAATAGTATTGAGTACGTATTCGACGGAGTGATAGAGATGGAGTTCGATGAAAACATGGCAAACTTGGGCATACCCGTCAGGAGAATGAGGGTTAAGAGGATGAAGGGTGTGTCGCACTCAATGAATTGGTACTACTTCACCACGGCCAAGGGCACGATAGTTCCCGTGGACATTAACGAAATAAGGAACATGCTGAAGAACACCCTAGAGGACCTGGGAATTCAGATACAGAGTAGCCAATAGATTTTTAATTAAAAATGCTTTTTTATTTATATAATGAATTTATTCCACAAATACGCTTAGATCCATACCTTTTGTCTCTTTATAAAGTAATGCCACTAATATTATTGGTATTACAATTAATGGAAATAGCCAGTAAATTGGAGCTAATGGTGTTTTAAGTGTAGCTACTAAGTATGTAACTATAAATGGTGTAAATCCACCTAAGATTGCTACGCCTAAATTATAAGAAAATGCTACACCGGTATATCTTGATACCGTCGGGAAGATTTCCGCAAGCATCTGGCCATAGGCACCATTATATACGGCATGTAATGCTTCTTCAATTATATAGAATGTAAGTACAACAGTAAAGAATGGGTATTTAACTATTAAGAAATAGAACGGAAATACTAATATTGCTTCACCAATTAAGCCAGCAAGCACTATGGGTTTTCTACCAATAATGTCCGTTAAGTACGCAAAAGGCAATGTAAGTACGAAGTACACAGCAGAGGCTATAAACGTTATGAAAGTTGCCTCTGAATAAGCAAAATGGACATACTTTGTCAAATAAGTAACACCATATACAATATATGTATATGATAGTGGAACGCCAGCAAGAAATAACGCCATCAATAACATTAATACATATCGACCTTTAGTAACTATGGGGGCCACTGGTACCCTAAGGACCTTTCTCTGTTTTCTAATTTCATCAAATACTGGAGTTTCAGTTAACCTAACTCTTATGTAGAAACCAACTACTGCTATTACAACACCTATGATAAAGAGGACCCTCCATCCATAAGCCGCAAATGCCGATTTAGACATCGTACTGGAGAACAAGGTCAGAAGGCCCGTAGTTAATAATCCACTTTGTGCCATCTGTACTATGCCTACAAAAAATCCCCTTCTTTCCTTAGGTGCAAGCTCAGCAACCATGGTTATGCCACCACCCCATTCGCCACCTAATGAAAAGCCTTGTATTAATCTTAAAATTACGAGAAGCACTGGAGCCCAAATACCAACCTCCCCATATGTCGGTAATAAACCCATAAATAATGATGCAAAGGCCATGAGGATTATTGGTATCATAAAAGTGCTTCTTCTACCCCATTTATCTCCTAACCATCCAAAGAATAAAGAACCAATAGGTCTCATTGCGAACCCTGTTCCAAACACAGCAAAGTAATATAATAACGTGGTCGTCGGGTTAGTACTTGGGAAGAATAATGGCCCAATAATTGTAGCTAAGAAGCCAAATAATGTAAAATCATAAAATTCAAGGAACGTACCGAAAAAGGAAGCTAAAGATGCCTCATATGCAAGTTTAATAATGCTTCTTCCCATCGCCATCACTCTCAACAAATTAATCAGTAACTCTTAAATTTTACTCTAAAATAATGCTTTACAATATGAAAACTGAATTACTAGATCTCTTAGGAACGCTTATTGAGTTTAATACTATAAATGATCCCGATAATGGTAAAACGCCTGATCCTGGTGTTATCGATTTCGTGGAGGGCGTATTAAATGGGCTTGGCGTGAGGACCAGGGTTTTGGTTAGTCATGGCTATAGGAGCGTGGTTGGCGTCGTCGGTTCTGGCGAGCCCCGCGTACTACTTTTGGCACACCTCGATGTTGTTCCGTTTATACGCAGTGAGTGGAAGTATGACCCGCTTAGGTTAACGGTTGAGGGTGACCTTGCGTATGGTCGTGGCGCACTTGATGATAAGGGTAATGTGGCTGCCGTACTTAAGGCCTTGGAGGACTTGGTGGGTATTGGTAGGGGCACGGTAATTGTTGCGTTCACTACTGATGAGGAGGTTGGGGGTGAGAATGGGGCTAGGGTGGTTAGGGATTACCTATTGGATAATGGCCTTAGGCCGAATTATGTGGTTAATGCTGATGGTCAGTCAATGGTTATTATAAATAGGAGGAGGGCGATATTCAATGCCAGGGTTAGGTCTAAGGTTGAGAGGGCCGTGGTTAATGGGCGTAGGGAGACCATTAGGTTTCAGCTTGATTATAAGGTCACGCCTCCATACCACGCGGCGTACTTCATTGGCGGTGTTGATACGCACCCAGTCATTGCCCTCTCACAGTACGTATGGCTTAACAATATTTATGTGGCTAGCCTTAGGGGTGGTTTTGTTAAGAGTAATGTTACGCCGACCTGGGTTGAGGCTGACGTGGTCAAGCCCTGCAGTGATTGTCCACAGCAGGAGGTTGATGCGGGGCTCACGAGGCTCGTTAAGGCCCTACTACCGTTGACTAGGTTCGTGCCTAGGGTCAAGGCGCAGAGTGTTTATGGTGTCACAGCCACGCCCAATGTCTATAGGGTTGTTGGTGATTACCATGAATTCGTGATTAATGTTAGGGCCATGACCGACGATGCAAAGGCCATTGAGGAGACAATGAATGAGGCATTAAAAGAGGACTTCCAGGGAATTGAGGTTAAGGTTGAAGGCGAGGGCGGTGGGGGCTACCTATACACTCCACGTGACTCGAGGCTCGTTAGTCTGGCCAGTGAGGTACTTGGTGAGCTTGGCCTTGAGGCCAGGGTTATGGAGATGGCGGGTGCAAGTGATGCCAGGTATTTCTCGCCGCTTGGTATTGAGACCATAGACTTCGGCCCATTAGGCGGCAATGCCCATGGCCCAAATGAGTATGTGAATGTGAAGTCCTTAGAATTCACGAGCAGGTTCTACTCATTATTAGTTAGGCGATTAAAACCCAGTGATTAAAAATAATTCTTGTTTTTTGAACCAGTTAATTTTCCCTGCCTGGACTTAGTATAGTAAGATGAAGACCACGAGGCCGTAAATCGCTATTGCCTCTGCTAACGCGACGAACACCAAGTAAAGCGCGAATAGCTCCCTCCTCTCAACCAAGGCGCTTACTGAGGCAGCACCAGCAATGCCGATGCCAATACCAGCACCAAGAGCCGCAAGACCAAAACCAATACCAGCACCCAAAGCCCTGGCCGCTAAGACTTGAGCCTGATCACTTGCTTGTGCATGAACGACTAAGGCCGCAAGGCTAAGCACTAGCATTGTCATTACCAAGGCCCTGATAATCCTCCTGTCCACCATCGACGAATCAATACATAATACATTATTAAAATTTTATTCCAGAAGAAACGATTGCGAACCCACAACACAAAAAACTTAAAACAAACAAAACCAACCAAGAAAACGCCGGGGTGGCCGAGCACGGTTAAGGCGCGGGCCTGCTAAGTCCGTCCCCGCAAGGGGGCCCGGGTTCAAATCCCGGCCCCGGCACCAATTTTCCATTTCTTATTATCACTCCATTGGCAGACGGATGAACCTCTAATTCACTATAATGTCAGTGTGATCCCAACCCAATTGAACTAAAATGCCAAACCCCTTACCATTAAGGCATTAAATGCTGACATTATCTCACTAAGTTTTTCTCTCTATGTCACGATAAAGATCCTTATTGCCTTGCTTTTTCAGTCCTGCGGTCAATTCATAAGACTTGTTATACTGGCCCTTAAGTTGTGACGTAAGGATCGACTTAAATAACACGATTGAGTCGGTTGTAAATAATGACAAAGAATATGACGTATGTTTGATGGGTGTTGTAAGTAGTTACGGAAATAATGAATGAGGACCCGGAGGATCGATCATGGTGATTTTTTTATCTAACGGGCTTTTGTTTCTTTCCCTGTAGTACTGCCTTTAGGCTGACACCATTAACCATTATGACCCTAAACCTGACACCTGGCAGGTCTCCATAAGCTCTACCCTCAGGACCGCCTATCCTCTCGATTATTACCTCATCATGCTCATTTATTATGTTTAAACCACCGTCCCACGGCACAAATGCCGTGACAACCTTACCATTCTTAGTTATTTGAACCCTGACACAGTTACCAGTTACTAATCCATTTGCGATGAAATTATGGTACGGACTCTCAGTAGTTATATCCCAGAGCTTGTCATTCCACTCAATAGGCTTAACCTCAGTGACGATATCCCATACAAGGCCTGAATCTCCTAATCCTAAAGTATTTTCAATAACCCATGCATTAAATGGAGGTATCCTTGCCGTCCTGCCTATATACTTAACGTTCTTAATGCCTCTCAACCATCTATATACCGTGGCTCTATTGACCCTATATCCAGCGCTCTTTATGGCCTTAATTATATTGGTGTCATTGTACCCCCTTACCATTAATCTTCTCGTTAATTCATAAGCCTCGGTATAATGCTGCCAAAGCATTACCTTCCTACGTAAGTACTCATATGCCAGCACTGCCAACGAATCACGTTCTCTATTGTACGTATAGCCAATCCTGCCGAAGAATCTTAATAGATTCTCAGTCCTACTAAGTATTGAGAACCTTAGCCTAACGGTTTTGACGCTATCCTTCCTAATCACACCTTCACTGACCGTAATAGGCGTTGTTTCTACACCGAATTCATTAAGCAGGGTTTTAATATCATTTAGGAATGCAATACCATCATTTAATAGACCCTCCGCCTTATGCATTACTAATGATGGTGGTTGGAACGTCCTGCCATTATCTTCAACCCGTGGTTTCTCCAGCTCGCTACCGAAGTACGCAGCGAGGAACTCCGCCTTAACATCTAATGGCGCCTCTGTAACCCACTTGGGAACTCTAAATGTCTGTAACACCTTATCACCAACAGGGACTCCTAATGCCTTAAGCAATACGAATAGTGCTATTGAATTTACAAAAACAACATGCGACTTACCACTAATCACCTGCACTAACCCATTACTCCAAGTAACTACGCTTTCATGATCATACTCCCTGATCCTAGACGGCTTAAATCCTAACTCAATTAAATCATTAATAATATCATCGAGATCATTAGGATCACCACTAAATGCAACTCTACCTTCATAACCATTACCACTCCTGACATAGCTTAGTGATCCATCACCAAATAGATGACCGACTATTCGTGCAATCCTATAAATATTCCTATTATTATATTTAAGTGGTAGTAATCCAAGTCTCTTAAGTTTATTTATTATTTCATCAACCTTAGAGCCAGGTGGGGCTTCCCTCCTGATGTCATCTTCGGTTAGTATTACTCTATCATCATTAAGAGCATAAGCCTCAATGGGTTCCCTTGGATATATAACCACGTAATCGCCGGGCCTAACCTCCTTAAGCGGCAATACGCCCCTACCTGTGTATATTGGATGATCGCCACTTGCTATTATTCTTCTGCCATAAAGTGTCTTTAATTCGTAAACACCATCTTCTCTAAATTCCTCAGGCTCTATGTGGAAAAAATCCACGAGATTCGTTGGTTCGACTGATTTAGAATCCTTATTGAAGTGAATTATCGTTACTTCATGCCATCTATCGATCAGGTTCACTATCTTAGTGGCCACCCTAGGCGTTAAATTAATTAATGTGTCTGGGGTTACGCACTTCCTTACGGCTGCGTTTGGTTTCCTTGCTTCCACACCGACTTTCTCTAGGACTATTCCCCTTGCCATTGGTGCTCCTTCCAGTGGATCGAATTTCTTGGCTATGCCGAGTGCCCTCCTCTTGTAGTATGTATCGCTCCACCTAAACTTCTTCCTTCTTTCCTCTAATCCTCTTGCGGCGAACATGCCAAGTGGTGATTTTTTACCGGGCATTGTTCTCACGTTGATTTTAGTGCTTATTTACTTTTTCCTCACATTACTGGCTTTGTTCTGGTGATACTATTTTTATTCTCTCTATGTCGAAGTATCGCTTGGCGAGTAATTTGGCCCTGTTTATGTTTCTTCCTTGTTTGCCTATGGCCACTGCCTTGTCCTCATTGTGAACAGTGGCTATGGCTATGTTTCCGTTGTTTGGTAGCTTGGTTATTTTCACTGAAATTACCCTTGCTGGATATAGACTGTTCTTGATTAGCTCCTCCGGTGTTTCTCCATATTCAACTACCTCAATATCCTTACCCGTCAATTCCTTTAGTTTCCTAATATTGATGCCGTTCTTGCCTACAGCCAGCGGCGCAAAGTTCTTATCAACGATGAATACTATTCTATTGTATTGACTATCAATTACCGTATCCCTTGGTGTTATTCCAGTTATTTTTTCAAATAATGCCACGTATCTAATTTCCTCTTCTGTTAATCTAATGCTTGGCATTATGATCACCCACTACGTTGCGTTGCTAGGGTTAATATATTGCTTTCCCCTGGGTCTACTATTGCTATGGTTGAAATTTTGAATGGTTTCCTAACCGCAGCGCCTAGGTCCCAGCTTGATCCTTGGAATACGTATATTGGTACATTCGACATCTTTGCATAATACTGCACCGTACTCACTAACTCAGCAGGTGCATTTGAGGAAAGTATTACTAGTTTTGCTGAACCATCAACTATAGCCTTAAGTGACTCCTTATAACCAAGCATCACCTTACCTGTATTCAACGCGACCTGAAGTTCTCGTGAAATATCAATCATTCAAGTCAGCCCTGAAAAAACCCTATTTAAACCTAATGCCAATAGCACGCTCGGGTATTATTTTATTCGAATTCCATTAGTAACTGAACAATACCCGTACCAATAGGGATGTACTTACCGGCAAGCACACTCTCAACAACACCCCTGAAATTCTCAAACTCGCCCCTAATCGACGCCTCAACCAAGTTCTTGACAGTAACCTCGAAGGCTGCCCTGGCCAGTGGGCTTTCCTTCTCACCAACAACACCGTGTCTACCTACCTGCCTAACCTTACCTGTCCAGGTCATTACGTCTGAAACGAGCATTAAATGCCTTAAATCCGTATCTAGACCTTGTTGGTCAAGAACCTTCTTTAGTTCCCTCATTATTACAGTCCTTGCGGCCTCTACACCCAATACCTCAGCAACCTCATGGATATCATTGGATATCGTCCTCCTATAGTCAACACCATCTATTGTTAAGACTGCCTCGAGGTTAGTACCCTCAGTCTCTATTATCCACTCACCATCCCTCTCGCTATACCTAACCAGTGACTTCTTCACATTCTTAATCCCAGCAAGTCTCGTCTGCATTATCTTATCCCTAACCCTCCTGAGCTTTATTATGTCTGCCTCCTCAAGCGTGACCCTTATTACATTATCCTCGATCTCCACCCGTGCGCCCTTACCCTTAATTCTCTCGACGACCTTCCTAACATCCTCCATGCTTAAACCCCTTTGATTAAGTTCATTCTTATCAATCTCAATGATTATTTGGGAATTTATGTAATCAATCTCAACACTCTTTGTCACATTCTCTATGGTGGTTAACTGCACCTTATAGGCAACCTCCTGGGCTTTATTTGGATCCTTCCTGTGTTCTTCATCTAGGTATATCATCATCATTGGTACTGAGGGTTTTCTCCTGGCATCAACAAGCTCAATCATTCTTGGCAGACCAAGTGCCATTGAGAATTCCCTAAGGCCTGCGAAATGGAATGACCTAAGGATCATTTGCGTGCTTGGTTCACCAACGGACTGCGCCGTAACAATGCCTATTGCCTCACCTGGATCAATAAGCATCTTATAGTACTCATTCACAAGGATCCTGACGAGACTTGCCAGTTGCTCCCTTGTTACCTCCATGTTTGTTAATCTATTTCTTAAATCATCAATGATCCTTGGAGGCAATATCTTGGCTAATTGAACCAATACATTGTTTAACTCCTCCTGAGACACCATACTCTTGGTCTCTGCCATACCTCGTCACCTACTCAGACCAGCCCTTCTAAATATTTCGTCAAGGTTGAGCCTACCATGATCGCTCTTACTAACATCAATGCCATCCTCAGCATACTTAGTCTGTATAATGGAGCCCGAGGCATTCCTAACGGTGCCATCATAAGCAACGTAAATATCCTGCAACGCATTAATGAGCCTCCTCTGCATGTAACCACTCTGTGCTGTCCTAACCGCAGTATCCACTAGGCCATCCCTACCGCCAGCAGCATGGAAGAAGAACTCCAATGGCGTCAATCCAACCTTGAAGTTATTCCTAACGAACCCCTTTGCTGTTGGACCTAGATCACCAGACTCGAAGTGCGCTGTAGTCCTTCCAGCAAACCCCCTCTTGAAACGCTCACCCCTTATTGTCTGTTGCCCAAGCATCGCAACCATCTGCGTTATATTGACGATACTGCCCCTGGCGCCTGTCTTAGCCATTATGTAGGCCTCACCATCCTTATTAATGTACTTCTCAGCGACGCGAGCGGCAGCCTCCCTGACACGGCTAAGCTCTATTGTTACATTGTTCTCCAGGGTCTCTTCAACGGTTAAACCGGGCTCAGCCTCAAGTTTACCCTCCTTAAACTTCTGGATGTACTCAAGGACCTTCCTCTCACTATCTTCATAAAGCTTATCAAGCTCCCTATAGCTTTCCAGAGGCATCTCTAACGAATCTATTCCCATGCTAAATCCCCTAAGATCTAGGAACCTAACTAACGACCTTAGTATTGAATCGACCCATTTCCTGGCATAGCTATTGCCGTATCTCTTAACCACAACATGCCAAAGCGAGTCTACTTGCTCAGCTCCAATCGACTTTTTGTCAAGTACCCCCGTGGCCATGTAACCATTAACAATGATTATATACTCATCTGTATAACAATTGTATGGATCCTTACAACTCTCCTTGATTGCCGTTGATTGAATCCAGTTTAGGTCCTTTGGCAACAACATTGAGATCACTTGCTTACCGGTCCAAAGCTCCTTTGGATGCATTATGGCCGGTTCAACAATGTCGCTATCATAACCAGCAGCCGCCAGTAAATACGCGATGCCTTCCTTATTTATGAACGTATCCTTCTTAGTCAAGAGATAACCGCCCGTTATGTAGTCCTGCCTTGCACCTATTATTGGTCCGCCATACCTAGGCGTTATTATGTGATTCTGAACAAGCATTAATGTCTTAGCCTCAGCCCTAGCCTCCTCATTCTGGGGTACATGAAGGTTCATCTCATCCCCATCAAAGTCAGCATTATACGGCGGACAAACCGCCAGGTGAAGTCTAAAGGTCCTGCCAGGTAATACCCTAACCAAGTGCCCCATAATTGACATCCTATGCAGACTTGGTTGTCTATTGAATAGGATTATGTCGCCGTTTATTAGGTGCCTCTCAATGATGAAACCAGGCGCCAGTTTATTTGCTAATTCACGTCTATCCCTGAAGTACCTAAGGTCTACCCTTCTACCGTCTGGGTAAACCACGTAGTTAGCTCCAGGCCATACCTCTGGTCCATTAAGCACCAATTGCCTAGCTAAGTCAAGATTCCACTCGGTTACCGTCATGGGTACCGTGAGCATCTTAGCAACGTCTATCGGCACACCAACCTCGTTAATACTTAGGTTAGGGTCTGGGCTTATTACAGTCCTTGCCGAGAAGTCAACTCTCTTACCGGATAGACTTCCTCTAAACCTACCCTCCTTGCCCTTGAGCCTCTGAGCCAACGTTTTAAGCGGTCTTCCGCTCCTATGTTTAACTGGTGGTAGGTTCGGTAGTTCGTTATTGAAGTATGTAGCAATATGGTACTGGAGCAGGTCCCATAGTTGGTCAACGACACTACTCGGTGCACCAGACTCAATTGCTGTCCTCAACTTCTCATTAACCCTAACAATGTCTACAAGCTTGTGCGTAAGGTCGTCCTCGCTCCTCTGCCCAGTTTCCAACTGTATTGAAGGCCTGACCTGTGGCGGAGGCACGGGTAATACGGTAAGAACGGCCCACTCTGGCCTGGCAACCTTTGGATCCCAGCCCAACAACTCCAGGTCACTATCTGGTATCTTCTCGAGCCTCTCTCTGATCTTCATTGGATCGAGCCTCTCGAGAACACCATTCTCCTTCTCCTCATAGAATGTGTACGGCCTCTCAATTCTAACCCTATACTGCTTGGCACCGCAGTGCGGACATACGGTCCTCTCCATGGCCCTCTTCCTTATCCTCTCAATGAGCCTGTCGGCAAGTAATTTCCATCTAGCCCTCAATTTCTCTAGCCTCCTCCTATACTTCTCTATTTCATCATCTGTAAGTAGTATCCTACCGCACTCTCTGCACGTCGTTTTGAGTAAGTCATGCACATACTTCGAGTACTCCACGTGGATTACTGGCCTGGCTAATTCAATTCTGCCAAAATGCCCAGGGCACTTATCGGGTGGATTACCACAGGTCTCGCACCTGGCGCCTGGTTCAACAACACCAAGTCTTTTGTCCATTAATCCGCCAACCATGGGCCTACCTGCCTCATCGTATGTCTCCGACGTTGTTATCTCCATCACGGATAATGACCTGACAATGTCTGGTGATAGAACGGAGAACTTAATGGCCTTTATGGTCTTAAGTGGTATTTCCTCCTCCCTAATGGAGGTTTTCTCGGCTTGTGCCGCCATTATTCATCACCCCATTGATCAGCCATTAAATAAACCTTATCAAACCCTCCTCTCCTCAATTAAATCACCCAACTCAATCTTTGGGTATATGCCAAGGCTCATTAACTCCTGAAGCATTAGCTTAAAGGCATAGGGCACAACAACCCTTGCGATCCTACCCTTATCACCATGTATTGGGCATACAGGCTTACCCCTGTTAGAATCATACCAAGCAATCATGCCGCATTCCTCACAAATATACATAACATACCTGTCACTGGACTCAACAAGTCTCTCCCTAAGTAGGGCGGCTGCACCATGGGCTATCAGCACGTCCCTCTCCATCTCACCAAGCCTAAGACCGCCTTCCCTGGACCTACCCTCCGTTGGCTGCCTAGTCAATATCTGCACCGGGCCCCTAGCCCTCGCATGTATCTTGTCGGCAACCATGTGATGGAGCTTCTGATAATAAACAACACCGATGAATATGTCAGCCTCAAGCTTTCTACCCATCAACCCACTGTACATAATCTCCTTACCATCCCACCTAAAACCGGACCTAATTAAAAGATCCCTGAGTTCCTCCTCGGTTACGCCCTCAAACGGCGTCGCGTCAATCATTAACCCCCTCAATGCGGCAACCTTACCTGCCATTGACTCTAATAATTGGCCGACAGTCATCCTGCTGGGCAATGCATGTGGATTGACTATTACGTCTGGCGTTATCCCATCCTCGGTGAATGGCATGTCCTGCATCGGTATCATCATGCCCATCACGCCCTTCTGCCCATGCCTACTGGCAAACTTATCGCCAAGCTCTGGTATCCTCAACTCCCTGACCTTAACCTTAACGAGTTTATAACCCTCGTTAGTCTCCGTAATCACAACACTATCAACGATCCCCTTCTCACCACGCCTAACAGTTATTGAAGAATCCCTCCTTGCACTGGACACGACGGTTTCGGCGTAAACACCGTAGAACCTAGGTGGCGATGTCTTGCCTATTAGAACCTCACCACCTGACACAAACACCTCAGGTGATACTATACCGTCCTCATCTAAGTGGGCGTAGGCCTCAGGCCCCTTGTAGCCCCTGACCTCTGCGGATGGTATCTCTATCCTATCCTCCTCACCGCCTGGGTACCTCATCTGCTCTGTCTCGTATGTCCTAAAGAACACACTCCTGAACATTCCTCTTTCTATTGATGATTTATTTAGGATTACGGCATCCTCCATGTTATATCCCGTGTAGGTTAATAAGGCAACGATTGCGTTTTGCCCAGTTGGTCTCCTTAAATAACCATTGAGCTCCATACCTCTGGTTATCACCAATGGCCTTTCAGGATAAATCAGAAGATGCCCTCTACTATCCATCCTGAACCTATAGTTAGCCGCCGGGAATCCAAGGCTTTGCTTTGCCATTGCAGCTTCATAGATGTTCCTTGGCGATTGGTTGTGCTCTGCGTATGGTATTATTGAGGCAACTGCACCAAGCATGACTGATGGAACGATTTCCATGTGCGTGTACTTACTCATGTCCTCCTCAGGGTTTATAGCAACAAGGGCATTCTCCTCCTCCTCACCATCTAGGAACTCTATTATTCCATTACTAATTAAGTCACTCCAGGACCACTCACCCTTCACTAACTTCTCAATATGTTCCGGCTTTAGCCTTAGTTTTCCATTATCAATAATCAATAACGGCCTTCTAAGCCTACCTCCATCACAATTAACCCTAACCTCGTCCAAATGCTCACTCCTTATTCTTGCAATGTTTATCTCATGACTTATTTGACCCCTTCTCCTCATTTCCCTTATTATACTCACTAACTTATCGGGTTCTCCATGAATCCCAATCAACCTACCATTAAGGTAAACCTCAGAACCCTTGGTACCCTCCTTCCTTGCCTTCAGTATTGGAACAACGCCTAAATCATACAGCATCTTCTCCACTTCCTCCTCATTAACACCAACCGTTATTGTGGAGAGCAGTGCCAGGTTCTTTACTAAACCACAGTTCTGTCCCTCCGGAGTCTCAATGGCGCAAAGCCTACCCCACTGGGTTGGATGCAGGTCCCTAGCCTCAAAGTGTGGCTGTGTCCTGCTTAGGTTAGATACGACCCTCCTTAGGTGACTCAACGTGGATAGTATATTAGTCCTATCCAGCATTTGGGAAACCCCCGTCCTACCCCCTATCCAGTTGCCCGTGGCTAATGCGTGCCTTATCCTCTCCGTTATTATGTCCGCCCTAACCAATGTAACAAGGCTTGGAATCTTGCCCCTAGAGTAATGCCTCTCAAGTTGTTGCCTTACATCCTGCATTACCTGCCTGAAGACCGTCCTGAACAACTGGGCTATTAAATCGCCGACCAACCTAACCCTCTTGTTGCCTACGTGGTCCTTATCATCCGGCTGCCTACGCCCAAGGTACATCTCAATGACTCCCTTAACCATTTGCCCAATCATCAACGCCTTCTTCACCCTAACCTCCTCAGTAGTGCCTAGGTGCGGCAAGAAGTACCTATCGAGCACTTGCCTAGCTCTTTCAATCCTGACATCCCTGGGCTGTCCAATGGCCACCTTACTACCTATGAAGTCCAATGCATCATCAACCGTGTTGGCGAGCTGCATAGAAAACTGAAGTGATGGCAATAACTCATTTTGAATATCAGGGTCGTCACTCACAGCAAGCACTATATCCTCATCCGTCTCGAGACCAAGCGCCCTCATTACTATAGGGAACGGTATCCTAGTGGCTATTGCTGGGAATATCACGTATATAATGCCGTCCTTATGTCTCTCAACCGTGACCGTGGTCTTATAACCAGCGCCAATCGATATTACCTTGGCCACATGCGTAATACTGGCTTTATCACCCTTATCATAGAATGGTTTGTCCGGTGCCAAATCCTCCTGGGAAACAATAACCCTCTCACTACCGTTAATAATGAAGTAGCCGCCTGGATCGTCAGGATCCTCAAGCTTACTGATTAATTCCTGCCGTTTAAGTCCATGTAAGTTGCAATACTTTGATCTAACCATTATCGGTAAATCACCGATATACACCTTCTGTCTGTCAACCTCTTCATCGTTTACGTATAACGACATTGTTAAGTAAAGCGGCGCCGCGTAGGTCAAATTCCTCAGCCTTGCCTCCATTGGGTATAGAACGTGCTCACTGGCGTCGGCTTCCCTTACCCTTGGCCTACCCACCTCAATCCTCTCAAGCTTTATGTAGAGCCCCTTTACCTCAGTTTCAATTATACTATTCTCACTGACAATTTCCTGTAATTTCTTCTCCACAAAGTCATTGAATGAATCAAGCTGGTGCTTAACAAGACCGCCCTCCCTGATGAATGCATCAACCAGGGCCCACCTTTCATCAGTTGATGGAAAAACACCACGTAACCTCCTGGATCTTAGTACTGGTATTGGCGCAGAGTCCAATGCCCTATTGCGCTCAGTATTAGGATTATCCACGCCCATGATCAATCACCCCATGCTTAAATGAATATTTAAACTCTTTCCAGAGTATTCCTCTAGGAAGCAAATATTCATGACCAAGCCTATACTAGTAAAAGGGGCTATTTAAATTGCTTTGTGTATTGTCAATAAGTGAGTTGAATCAATAAGGAGTATGTGCTTCATCCAGGTACTACGAACCTGTATGTGACGAACTCACCGGCCGTGTCTGACCTCCTAATTATCCTAATAACATTGCCTGGCCTGGCGCCGATTGCCCTGACCAATGGATCACTGGATCTAATCCAGGGCAGTTGGAACATCCTAGCATTCAACTGCTTAAGTATTTCCTTAACCTCCTCCTTGGGCACGATCTCGGCCCTGGGCATATACTCATGCTCAAGAACCCTCTTAAAACGTTCTTCCGACTTCCTCCTCCTACCTCCAGCACTCACAAAGTACGCGAATCACTAGGATATATAAGCCTTACAACGTACTTAGAGCCTCGACCTTTAAGGCAGGATTGTGCACCCCGAATATTATTCATGTGATCTTCCCTTTTTAGAACACATGGGCGTTTCTTTAATGGGCCTACAGGGCACGGAATTAAGGCGTATTTAATTGATGATTCCTGTATATACGGTCCATGCTCGATGTGTGATGAAGTTCACGAAAAGGGAATATTGAGGACCTTACGTACGCCAATGACTGATGAGACCGCAAGTACTAATGCATTAATATCATAAAAAGAAAACCGCCTGGTGCTCCATGAAAAGTAAACCGTTATTGCACCTAGTAAATGGCATCAAGTCATTAGTCCTTTGCCAGGGAGAACTAACGTAGAGAACTTCTATCATAAAAACAACTCCTCAGGGGTCATGTCGGTTATAAACATAGCATTAAAATATTTAATTGCGGGTTAGTAGCATATCCGTAATGAATAACCCATATGATGAAGTGATTAGGGATGTGCAGAGCCTCCTTGGGTTTCTAAGCTCAGAAATTAATAAAGATGTTACTGGGTACATAAATGAAGTCATTAGGGCGCCATCACAGTACGGTTATCTAGCAATACCAATGCACAACATAGCCAGGGAGCACGGAGATCTCAATGAAGTAATAAGCAGGATCTTGCCCAAGCTTAAATTAATTAACAAGGTGGTATTAATTAATGGTTATTTGAACATTGGCATTAACACCAGGGATTATGCAAGTATTGTACTGTCAGCAATTAATAAATTGGGTAGTAAATACGGAATAAGTGATAAATGCCCCACCGGTAGCTACATTATAGAGCACACGAGTGCTAATCCTGCAAAGCCCATGCATATTGGCCACGGTAGAAACGCTGTACTCGGTGACTCATTGGCAAGACTCCTCCGTTTTTGCGGAGCCTCCGTTAGGGTTCATTTTTACGTGAATGACTGTGGGGACCAGATGCCCTACGTGGGCATTGGGTATTATGTATCTAAGGAATTAGTGCTTAATAGGATCAATAATGGTTTGAAGCCGGATGAGGTCATGGGCATTGTATACTCGGTTACTTATGCCGTGAGCGAAATTAAGAGACTGAGCAAGCAAATTGAACAGTTGAAGAAAGAGAATAGGTTTGAGGATGCTAATAAATTGATCAATGAAAGAGATGAGTGGGTTTCGGTGATTAATAGCTTCATGGAGAGGGACAAGGAACTCACTGAAGCCTTGCTTAGGGAGTTAGGTAAGTTCGAGGATTTACCGACGATGGTTAAGCAATGGTCAAAGGCTTATGAAGATGGAGATGAGTTTGTGAGGAAGATCATTAGGGAAGCCGTGGATATCGTACTTAAGGGCTTTAGGATCACCCTGGACAGGCTCAGTATTGGTTTTGATTCCTGGGACTTCGAGAGCGAGGTAGCCGTAGACAGCGGCGGCGTGTCCAAGGTAATTAATGAGTTGCTTAGGAAGGCTTCTCAATATATTGAAAGGGACGATGGCGCTCTGGTATTTAGGGCTGATAAGTACGCCCAAGACCTGAGACTATGGGACGAACTTAAACTTCCCAAGTACATACCAAAGGCAACATTACTTAGAAGCGATGGAACAAGCCTATACCTAACTAGGGATATTGCTTACGCCCTTTGGTTCTGGAGCAACTTTAAATTCGATAAATTAATAAGGGTCATTGGATCCGAGCAGGCTCATCCACAGGCACAACTTAAGCTCGCACTGTATGCCATGGGCTATCATGAAATGGCCATGAAACTAATTCACTACTCGTATGAAATGGTTAACCTAGCTGGCACTAAGATGAGTGGCAGAAGGGGGATTTACGTATCCCTTGATGAGTTATTGAATGAGGCCAAGATCAGGGTCATGGACATTGTGAAGGACAGATTCCCGCAGGATGAGGCAAACAGGGTAGCTGAGGCAGTCGCAGCCGGCGCCATTAGGTACTCCTTCCTCTCAGTGAGTCCCAATAAGCCATTAACATTTTCATGGAATAAGGTACTTAACCTAAAGCAGAATAGTGGACCATTCATACAGTATACCTACGTAAGAGCAAATAGTATTTTAGAAAAGGCTGGTGAGTTGCCCAAGGATATTCAAATCCCGAGCAGTATACCGAGTGAGGAAGAGGAAATAATACTAATGCTCGGCGAATATCCTGAAGTGATCGCTAGAGCGGCGCAGGAACTAAGGCTCGAGAACTTAATTGATTACGCGAATAGGTTGTCCCTTGTATTCAATAGTTATTATGAGAAATACCCAGTGCTAAATGCGGAACCCGAAGTCAGAGAATTCAGGATAAACCTCGTGAATGCAGTAAAGACCGTACTTGGAAATATAATGGACATACTTGGGATCCCCAAATTGAAAAGAATGTAATATTTCACTTTGTTATGTATATCCTAATGACCGCCCTGTGCCAAAGCCTTGAATTAACACCAAGTCTCTTACCCGTAATAGCATCAATGCCTGTAACCGCCTTCTCGGCAATTTCACTATGTACTTCCCTGGCTAGGTCCAGTACCGTGGCGTCCCTGGGTAGTAATAGGACGTCAGGCAGTACGTTACCCTCGGTATCCGTGAACTTCCTCTCGTCAGCCACTGGGTAGATGGCTATCATGCCGAGAACATCGAACACCGCCGTATTCAATGCCTTGATGATGCCAGTACCACCCCACCTATGCATGAAGTCCCTAATCCTCTCTAGAGCGTCCCTTTGGGTCTTGCTTAGGGTGCTTGATATTATCTCGAAATCATCATCACCCGGCACATACTTAATCAAGTTAGCCTTGGCGGCCTTCCTCAAGGCCAATTCATAATCAGCACTGACTGGAATTATCCTGTACTTATTACCCACCTCCTTAACAATCCTCCTGTAATTATCCTCAGCCTCTGGAATATCCATCTTATTCGCTGCAATAACCATGGGCTTACTCAACTCCCTAAGCATGGAAACGAAACCCTTAATATCATCATCACTCCACCTACTAAGCGGCTTCTTGTCCAGGTCCAACTTTACTAAGGCGTCACTTATCTGTGCCTGGGTTATGCCTAACCCACTGAACCTTTCATATAGGATATCCAACAATGGCCTTTTTGCATAATCCACAAGCCTAACCAACTTATCCCAATCCTTACTGAGCATCTGAACCATCCACATGGTAACCTCATTACTAAGGAATTCGATATCGACCAATGGATCATGAGAACCAGGCTTAACCAACCTACCCTCCTCATCAGTCGCACCAGCCATATCAATCACGTGAATAAGCACCGGAGCCCTCCTCAAGTGATCAAGGAATTGATTACCCAAGCCCCTACCCTGCCAAGCCCCGGGTACTAGACCAGCAACATCAATTAGCTCCACTGGTATGAACCTATTACCCTCAATGCATATGGAGTTCCTGGGATTATCCTTAACACCCAAGTCCCTGCACACACAGGGTATCCTGACATAGCCAATACCCACGTTGGGCTCAATCGTGGTGAAGGGGTATGGCGCGATCTTAACGTCGATCATCGTTGCAGCGGCGAAGAATGTGGACTTACCAACATTTGGCTTACCAACAATACCAACCTGAACATGGCTCTGCAAAGGCACGAGGAATAAGGAATAACACCAATTAATAAATTTAATATTGTATTTTAACCCAACATCACTTCTGCTGTTGCTGCTGAAGCTGCTGCTTAGGCAGTAGGTATATCTTATTACCAATTATTGAGTTATTAGGTATCAAGACCTTGGTACCATCACTCTTAATAACCTCGGTGAACAATATTGCCACGTCATTAACGATGCCATCCTCACCAAGTAAATTAACGTGATCATGAATCTTAAACGGTCTAGCCAATAGCAGGAATAAGCCAGCCACCGCCTGCCCAAGGACCTGCTGAACCGCGAAACCAATCACAATGCCGAGGAACCCACCCACAGCCACGCCGGCGACTCCACCACCAACGGCACCGGCAATACTTGCAACCAACGCGCCAATGCCTATTGTAGGAATACATTCCTCATGGCCCTAGCAGTTGGGTGGTCATACCTAAACCTCATAGCCCAATAAATGACGTCGGCGAAGGCTGACACGATTAGGTAGCCAAAGGCAAGTGCAAGCAGTACATTTACGTAACCCTCATACGGCTTAACATTTATGCCAAACATCGGTAGCAAGGACGTTATTATCCAGTGAACTATAGCGGCTACCACCACGTATACGATTATATATATATCACAAGCTTAACTATGGCGTTGGCATAGTGCCTGGCAACCTCCTTCCCACTCATCTCAGGTGTAGTAGTTGCCACGTTTTATTTGCTAAATATCAATTAATAATAAGCATTACCCAATATATATCTCGGCATAAACCGTTATGCATTAAGTATAGAATTACTCCAATAGAAAGAACTACACGTTCTCCCAAGCCTCGACGAATGCCTTAGCCATCTTAACTGGGTCCTTGGCGGCAAGTATTCCCGAGATAACCGCGGCGCCCCAGGCACCCATTGCCTTAATCACCGGTATACTCTCGAGTGTTATACCGCCTATGGCGTAGACCGGTATGTTTACCGACCTAACAATGTTCCTCAATCCATCCAGACCGGTTATTCTGTAATCGGGCCTTGTCGGGCTTGGGAACACCGAGCCGGCGCCTATATAATTAGCGCCCGCTCTCTCACCCTGTAATGCCTCATCAACAGTACTGGCACTTGCACCAATTATTAAACCACCGAATCTCCTCCTAATTTCATCCACAGGTGCGTCATCAAGTCCCGCGTGGACCCCATCCGCATCGCTTAGTATTGCAATGTCTACCCTATCATCAATTATTAATACGGCGCCATACTCATTACAAAGTCTCCTAATAGCCTTAGCTTCTTCAAGCAGGACCTTAATGCTACCTTCCTTACGCCTATATTGAATAATCCTAACTCCGCCTTCAAGGAATACCCTAGCAGCATTCACATGACTCTTTACAGTATAACTAGTATCCGTTATACCATAAATCCCACGAGGAAGCTGCATACGTGATATTACTCATGTAGATCTTAATAAAGCTAGTAACTGTAATGCGTAAATAATTACCAAGTAACATATGTTATTGTTAGGGAACTGCTTGCCTCATCGAGTCTCTTGAAGTCCTCCTCACTCAACCTCCAATCAACTGCACCAGCATTCTCAGCAACTTGTGCAGCATTCTTAGCCCCTGGTATTGGCACCACATTACCATGCATTACAAGCCAATTAAGCGCTATTTGGGCTGGCGTCTTACTGTACTTTATCGACAACTCCCTAACCACCGGTATTAATTTCGTACTTATTTCCCTAAGATTATCCAAGTAAAACACAGGTTCATTCTCCCTCAAGTCACCCCTGGGCCTATTCTCCGGGCTGTACTTACCCGTGACTGCACCCTTTGCCAACGGACTCCATGCAATGAGTGTGATTCCTTCACGCTGTAGGTAGGGCAAGAGCTCCTTCTCAACTTCTCTCTCAATTAAATTATACCTATTTTGGGAACTGACAATGTCGTTCTTCTTAAGGCACGAACGAACAGCCTCAAGTAGCTGGAGCGGGTAATTACTAACACCAATGTACCTAATTACACCATCCTCGACTAACTTCTCCATGGCCCTCATTGTCTCGCAAATTGGCACATTATGCCAACAAGCCGGCCAGTGAAGCTGAAGGAGGTCAATAACATCGATACCAAGTCTTTCCTTGCTTCGTCTTGCTGCCTTAAGTACATCATCATACCTATGCCAATCACCCGGTACCTTGGTGGCAATAACAACATGTTCCCTTATACCCAACTCCCTAATCGTTTTACCCACAAACTCCTCACTGTGGCCACGCCCATAAACAGCCGCGGTATCTATGAAGTTAATGCCAAGTTCAAAAGCCTTAGCAATAACCTCCTTAGCAATGCCATACTCATAAGGTCCCCAAGCATCACCACCAAACTGCCATGCACCAAGACCAATCCTTGAGACCCTCAGTCCAGTCCTACTAAGACTTATATACTCCATTGAAAAAGGCATTGATTATCTACATTTAAACATTATTGCGAGGTTCATTACTTATCGGCTTCAGGTCATAGCGAATATTAAGGATAATGCTTTAGTTGGGCTAATTTATGAAATATAGGATGGTTATGTATGAGAGTAATTACATCGTTGTTCTTGTTACGGTGCCTAATAGAGATGTTGGCGATGAAATAGCGAGGTTCCTCATTAATGATAAGCTGGCTGCCTGCGTAAATGTAATAAATGGACTAAGGAGTATTTATTACTGGAAGGGAGGCGTTGAGGAAGACAACGAGACATTACTCATTATTAAGTCAAGGAAAGACAAACTTAATGATTTAATAAAATCCATTAGGGAGAGACACCCGTATAAAGTCCCTGAGATAATTGCACTACCAATAATTGGCGGCCTCACCGAATACCTGGAGTGGATTAATGAAACCCTGAGCCGGGACTAATCCCCCGCATAAGGTAAATACTTTATAATACACCTAATGCTATTAGTCCTATGCCGAGGGCATTACTAGTGATTTTAGACGGCTGTGCCGATAGACCAGTTAAGGAACTTGGTGGGAGGACACCGTTGGAAGTTGCGGTTAAGCCCACAATTGATAAGCTAGTCGCTGAGGGTTCTTGTGGTCTCATGGACGTCATTTCGCCGGGCATTAGGCCGGGCAGTGACACTGCTCACTTGGCTATTTTTGGCTACGACCCGTATAAGTACTACCCTGGTAGGGGCCCATTTGAGGCATTGGGCGCTGGGTTAACGCTTAATCCAAATGATGTGGCGTTTAGGACCAACGTGGCCACGGTCAATAATGACTTGGTCGTCATTGATAGGAGGGGTGGTAGGTACATAGACCCTAGTGAGGTTAGGGAAATAGAAAACATAGTCAATAATGAAGTATTACCAGTATTAAGGAGTAAGTACGGTATTGACGCCGTCTATAGGCAGACGGTTGAGCATAGGGGTGTCCTCGTCCTTAAGGGCGACACATCACCGCACGTTAGTGATACAGACCCACACGCCATTGGTGTCAGGGTTTCAGAGGCCAAGGCCTTAAGCGATGACGCCAAGGCCACGGCTAATTACATTAATGAATTCACAAAACTCGTTTTCGAGAAGTTGAGCAAGGCTGAGTTTAATGAGAAGAGGAGGAGGGAGGGTAAGGGACCAATAAACATGGTCCTCCTTAGGGGTGCAGGCTCTCTGAGGAATTTCGAACCATTAAGCTCGAGGTATAGGATCAAGCCAGCGATAATCGCAGGTGTAGCATTAATTAGGGGTATTGGCAGGGCATTGGGCATGGATGCCATTAACGTTGATAATTACATTGGTTCTAAGGATGATGACTTCATAGCCGCATTTCAAACTGCAGCTAGGGCTTTGAGTAATTATGACTTCGTATTCGTCCATGTGAAGCCTACAGACTCCATGTCCCATGATGGTGATGCCAGAGGTAAGGTGATGATTATTGAGAGGGTTGATGCTGGGTTCAGGAGGTTCCTTGAGGAGATGCCCAGCGATACGTACATATTCATAACCTGCGACCATGCAACTCCGGTAACGGTTAAGGAGCATACTGGTGATCCTGTGCCTTTCATGGCATGGGGACCGGGTGTTATGAGGGATGACGTTACTCAATTCAGTGAGAGGGCATGTATTAAGGGCTTTTGGAGTAGGATTAGGGGTATTGATGTTATGAACATCATAGCCAATTACCTAGGTACCCTTGAGAAGTTTGGTGAGTAATTGTATTATTCAAGGTCCTCGAGTGATCTTGCCATTATGTACGCGTCCTCGCCATCATGGTAATAACCCTTTATTAAGTCGACTGTTTTATAATTCAATTTCTTATAAAGGTTAATGGCCGGCGTATTGGAGACCCTAACCTCAAGATATACCTCCTCAGCGCCGTAGAAGTGTTTCATGGCTCTCATGCCCCTAATCATCATGTTATATGCAATACCCACCCTCCTTGCTTCGGGTAATACGCCAATAGATATTACATGTCCCTTCCTGGTCGGCTTGCCCTTCCAGATGTAGCTCCAGCCAAACTCAACCCTATTCATCATGTAACCCACGACTTTGCCATCAAGCTCAGCCACTATGAAGGCCTTTGGAAAGCTCCTGTAGTGCTCCACAAAGAAAAACTCAGGGTAATTCTCCGGAAGTACGCTCCTGTTAATCGTAACGACCGCATTTAGATCGTTTAATTCAAACTCCCTAAGTATAAACACTCTACCATCCCTTCCCTTGATGTACTCCTGTCCACTGAGCTTCGACGTGATGTCTTGAATCCTCTCCCCCATTAGGGCGCCTCTGAATCATGTTAACTTAATACATTTTTCCTTAAGGTGTTATTCATTTATCAAGCAAGTAGGCTGGAATTACCACCAATATTACGAGGCCCAACGTATATAGAGCAGCGGTAAAGGACCTGTATGAAAGGCTTAGAAAGCCTAGTTGTGGTATTACGAAAACTACCACACCAGCGACATTACCATAAGGCACGGAAAGTGGGTCAGCCCCTGGATTTGCGTCACCTTTAAAGGTGTATGTACATTCCTGCGTATTGCTAATGGCTATAGCCCTATGTACAATATAATCGTTATATAATGGCGAGTAGTAAATGGCTACATGACCTAGAAGCGAACTGCAGGGTTTGCTCGGTGGCGTTATTATGACTAGGTCGCCGACCTCGAGTGTTGGTTCCATGGAGTATGAACTAACTACTGCCCACGGTATTATGACTGACACTGCCAGGATCATTATTAATATATGCCCTATGTTCATTGAGCGATACTTACATTGAGGTACTTAATTTTTACTCGCTCTTGCTAGAGAAAGGTTTTTATAGAAGTGCTTTACGGACTCGCCGATGAGTAGCGGTGTACAGCAAAAGGGTGGAGTACCAACACTGGTCCTTAAGGAGGGTTCACAAAGAACAACAGGTGCGGATGCAAGGAGAAGCAACATAATGGCCGCCAAGGTCATTTCCGAAATACTATCAACAAGCCTAGGGCCTAGGGGAATGGATAAGATGCTCATTGACGCATTCGGTGACGTAACAATAACTGGCGATGGAGCTGCAATACTGAAGGAAATGGAGGTTCAGCACCCAGCAGCTAAGCTGCTAATTGAGGTTGCCAAGGCCCAGGATGCAGAGGTGGGCGATGGAACAACAACCGCCGTAGTACTGGCCGGAAGACTACTTGAGCTTTCCGAGGAGCTACTTGATGAGAATATTCACCCAACAATAATCATTGACGGTTACAAGAAGGCTATGGACTACGCAATACAGGTGGCTAATGAAATTGCCCAACCCATTAATGCTGAGGATAAGAACCAGCTTGCACTCGTAGCCATGAACTCACTGAGCAGTAAGATCGTTTCTGAGGCTAAGGATTACCTAGCGAAGATCGCCGTTGAGGCATCTGCAATAGCCGTTGAGAAGGTTGGCGATAAGTATAACCTCGACCTTGATTGGATTAAGCTCGAGAAGAAGAAGGGTCAGTCACTCACTGAAACTCAATTAATACAGGGTATTGTACTTGACAAGGAGGTCGTTCATCCAGGAATGCCCAAGAGGGTTGTTAATGCCAAGATCGCGGTCCTAGACGCACCACTTGAGATTGAGAAGCCCGAGTGGACCACGAAGATATCCGTATCATCACCACAGCAAATAAAGGGGTTCCTTGAGGAGGAATCCAACATACTGAAGTCCTACGTTGATAAGCTGGTGGAGATAGGCGCGAATGTTGTTATTACCCAGAAGGGTATTGACGAAGTTGCGCAGCACTATCTTGCCAAGAAGGGTATAATGGCTATCAGGAGGGTTAAGAGAAGCGACATTGAGAAACTTGCCAAGGCCACTGGAGCCAAGATCGTTACCAGCATCAAGGACATAAAGCCTGAGGACCTTGGTACAGCTGGGCTTGTTGAGGAGAGGAAGGTTGGTGAGGAGAAGATGGTGTTTGTCGAGCAGTGCCCGAACCCAAGGGCGGTGACAATACTACTCAGGGGCGCGGCGGACAGGGTACTTGACGAAGCAGAGAGATCAATGCAGGATGCGCTCCATGTAATTAGGGACCTATATAGGGAGCCTAAGATTGTGCCTGGTGGCGGTGCCTTCGAGATGGAGATTGCGAGAAGAATTAGGGAGTGGGGTAGGAAACTACCTGGTAAGGAACAGCTGGCTGTGCTTAAGTTTGCTGAGGCCCTTGAGCACATACCGACAATACTTGCCTTAACTGCTGGTCTTGATCCCGTTGATGCAATTGCCGAGCTAAGGAAGAGACACGATGCAGGTGAGTTTGATGCAGGTGTTGATGTGTTAAGTGGCAAGATCGCTAATATGACTAAGATCAACGTAGTCGATCCATTACTAGTAAAGACCCACGTGATTAGGAGCGCGGTAGAGGCCGCAATAATGATACTTAGGATTGATGACATTGTTGCTGCAGCCCAAACAAGGACCGGCGGTGCTGGGAAGTCAAAGACTGAAGGCGGTGGCGAGGAGAGCGAATCAAAGACTGAGTAATAAAAATTACTTAAGTTAAATTTTTAAACGATTTTTGTCTTCGTATTATCAATGGCATCATCAAACCAAACGTCTAATTCGCTCCTTAAGGAAGACACCTTAGCTAGTGTTCTAAAGACGCTGGATGATTTAATTAGCGGCAGGCTTGTGTATCCGCCCAGGATAACCAAGTATGAACTAGCAAGGATAATTGCAGCAAGGGCAAAGCAGTTGTCCATGGGTGCGCAACCACTCGTTAATCCCCAGGAACTGGGTACTTATGATCCTATAGATATTGCCCTTGAGGAGGTACGTAGAGGGTTACTTCCCTTTATTATAGTTAGGACACTACCGAATGGAAGACATATAAGAATTAAGCTAAAGGATCTCCTGGATTTAAGTGAGAAATTTGATGTTAAATTATGAAAAATTCAAGCCTTAACTAACTCAAGCTTTCCGTTGTCAATCCTAATCTCCACCGCGTCACCCACATCTAATCTAGGTCCAAGTGCCTCTGCCTCATCCTCATTAAGCCAAATTAGGAGTCTCGGTATCTGTACCTTACCACTCATTAGTGGCCCAACCATGGGCATTGACCTAAGTAATTGCTGTACCAATGGCATTACGTCCCTCATCATCTGGGCGGTTTCATCAGTGCTTGTAATTACAGGTCCTGGTGCTTCCCTTTCCTCGACTATTTGTATTGCTATCATTCTTCCACCTGTAGGATCATTAACCGCCATTTTACTGACCACGTAGCCTCTTATTGTTATCATCCATACTATGTCATGCCATGCATTTAAAAAACTTATTAGGTTGTGGCTATTATTCATATTACTTGGCCTTACTTTGGGTTATATTAATCGAAGTCGAAAGATTTAAAAATTATATTAAATAGAAAGTTGTGTGAACAGCGATATTCAAAGAATCATTAATGAAATTAAGTTGTCAGCTGAGGAGATAGTGTCGGAAAGCCCTGATCAGATAAAGGCCGTGTATGTAATGGATAGGGAGGGAACAGTAATAGCCTACACAACAAATGCAACACTGGCTAGCACAGGCGATATGTTCTTTGCAATGCCACGATTCATTTCCTCACTGAAGGGATTATTAACCACACTACCCATTGGTAAAATTGACTATATATTGATTCAAGGCATTGAGGGCATAGTCCAATTAATGGGTATTCGCGAAATAGGTTACCTGATGGTCATAGTTAATTCTGAATCATCAATAGGACTTACAAGAATAATACTGGAGAGATACACCAATAAACTATATGAATTACTGAGCAAATTAACTGGGGCCAGTGAGGAACAATTAGTTGAAGTGGTTAACGTAGAGATAACGCCTAAGGATATTGAGGATGTAATCAACTTCATAAGAAGTAAGGCAATGTTCTAGGTGATTGTTATGTCTATAAAGACCATAAAGATAGTGATAGCAGGCCCCTACGGAGCGGGCAAAACCACATTCGTTAAGACACTAAGCGAGGTTTTACCCATAGAGACAGATGTACCGATAGCTAAGAACGCCATTGACGGCGATAAGAAGAGCACAACGGTTGCCTTCGATTACGGTAGGATGAAAGTTAGAGAAAACCTAATTGTGCATTTATTCGGTGTTCCAGGGCAGGAAAGATTTAGCTTCATGTGGAAGATAATCGCCAGAGGCATGCATGGTTACCTATTCATAGTCGATAGTTCGAGTGAGGATAGGGTTAAGGAGGCATTGGGCATGTACAACTTCTTTAGGGAGAATTTCCCATCGACACCGCACGTGATTGCCGCAAATAAGCAGGATGCGCCGAATGCCATCAATATATCCACCGTGAAGACCATACTGAAGGCGCCATACGAAGTTAAGGTCATGCCACTAATAGCCACCAATAGAAGGAGCGCACTCTTTGTCTTGGTTACCCTCCTGGAGGAGATTAAGACTTACCTTGTGGAGATGTCAAAGTGAAATGAAAATTTTTGCTTATTTTTGTATATTGCTTTTGAAATATTTTTATACCCTTCTTATTGTCTTATGCTCTCTCTAGCACTATCTCTATTGCAGCAACGGACCTCTCCTTTCCTCCCTGACCAGTTACTCTGTCAGTTAGTAGCTTTATGTCGCTTATCCTTATCTGGTTTGGTAGGAACTTGTCTCTTATCATTACTGCCGTTGAGACGGCCCTAGCGATGGCACCGCCTCTGGCCTTCAGTATTACCTTCTTAGCTCCTGCGTTGAAGCTCATTACCGTGGCTATTACATAGCTTGTGGTTGGTTTTTTACCCACTAGTATTGTGGTTTCCTGTGTACTCATACCTCTTTCGCCGTATTCGGTACCTCCCCACCCTTTAAAAGCTTAATCCTAATTACTTCATTATCAACTTAATGGAGTACCCACCATTTAATTTACCAAGGAACTCAACACCACTCGTCACATACCCAATGACGTTTACCTGCTCCCCCAAATCAATATTATTAAGGGCGATAACCAGGCTCCTCTTCTTAACCCAGTAACCTACTTCATAGGGCTTCAGGCTTGTCCTCTTACCCTCACTCACCAGCCCTAAGTCTAGGGGTATTATTATGACTTGCCCATACTTCACGGCATTGGCCCTTGTCGGCAATGATTTCCCCAACCTAGTGTATGTCAGTGGCGATACTGCCGGTTCCAACTTAATGACTATGTTTCCAAGATCCTTAACCTCAAGAATTAACTCATTCTCCATAGTACTATACACCTTATAATCTCGCCACAAGAGGCGCAATCCCCTTATAAACCTTATTGCCAACAAACCAGTGTGGATTGCCCAAAATGCGAAGTCGGTGAGATAAAGGATGAGGATGACGTTATTAGGGAACGACGCAAATTCATAGCATGCCTATTGAGCGGTCTTAACCTTAGGTTCCTAACAATCGATAATGGCATTAGGTATCAGGCAATGTATTATGTGGAGATCGCGGGCGAGCATATCAAGGACGCGCTTGATATCGTATTGAAGTGCATTAATGATTCGCTTAATTCAATGCCCGATGAGTTAAGGGAACACATGAGACTCAGTACTAAGGCCTTTGATGATACGTACGTAATAATGTTTAATAATGAGTACATTACGATTAAGGCGATTTGGTGATTCAGCATGATTGATGAGAGCAAGTACAAGCTTAATTACGTGTATGCAGAGGACTTTGGCACTGGGTACTTCAAGTACGGCCCGATAACGCTTAGAGACAGACCATACATGGTGCAAAGCCGTGGGTTATTCCTTAGGGATTTACCAGAGAGCATTAAGTTGCTTGTTCCCAAGGAGGTTCTTGAGAGGGGCGTTGTTGTCGGTGATGACATACCCAAGTACCTTAGTTCAATTAGGGATGCCATTAGGAATCTACGTTACCCACTTAGGGATGGCATAATTAGGAAGGAGGATGAGGACTCCTGGAGGATCATCAAGGAACTTTCCCGGTACGGCTTCTCGCAGTTTTACCAAGACTTCACAAGGAGACCTGATTTCAGGGGCTTTTTCCTAGTCATTGCATTATCAGCGTTGGCTCCTGATTACATGAGAGATAGAATGATAGAAATACATAAGGAACTTGACAATGAATCTGAGGGCAAATTGTTACAGGCAATCACGATCATAGATCAGCCCTTTGCGGTTGCCATTGCAGAAAAGGCAGTGACCTGTACAGTTATTGAGGCCGGCCATGGCAACATTCAACTGGTACCCATCAGCTATGGGCCGATTAGGGAAGGCATTGTGGCACTTAATAGGGGCGGTGCTGAGGCGAATGCTGTTACCAGGGAAGTTCTTAAGGACTCTGGATATGGTGATTTGGCGAAGGACGATTATGTAGTAGAAATCGTAAAGAGAACCGCTGGGTTAGTTCCGAGGAACCTCGATGAAGCCATTAAGAAGGCTAGGGAGGATCCTGATAGGTTTTCCATTAAGGTTAGGATAAACCCATTGACAGAGATTGAACTGAGGGATGCCGCATGGATGAGGTTCTTAATTGGTGAGGTTGTGTTTAATCCAAGGCATGATGTGTTCTCGAGCTATATGCAGCAGGGTAGGTTGGTAATTGAGGATGCCGCGGTTGGTGATATGATGTTTTACGGAGAAATGGATATAGCCGAAGCATTAATAACTAGTATTAGGAAGGTGCCCGTGGAGATCCAGGACAAGATCATGAGTACCATAATACTTAGCGGCGGTGCATTTAGTTGGTCCGTACCACCTGGACTTGAGGACGTTGCCGTTAATAGCGTTGATAAGATAAAGCTCATGGTTTCCGAGAAATTGCCCGACCTAGCCAGTAAGTTGAGTATTAGTATTGTTAAGGACCCGCAGTTTAGTGTTTGGAAGGGAGCCATCATATACGGCTATGCACTGCCTAATAACGTGAGGTGGAACGAGAGGACCAAGGAGGGCTGGTACTACCTTCATCAATGAACATGCTAAAATGACTTTATCGACTCAATTAGGTTAAAAAGCAAGTTGTTAGTATATAATATGTAGGCATTAATGAGCATTGAACTAGCAAGGAAGTTAATTGAGGATTGGCTAACACAGAGAGGGCTTAGGGTAGTGGATAAACTTAACGATAGGGAGGTAATTCTCGCGGAGGGCAATAACACGGTTTACCTTAGGATATCAACTGAGGAATTCCCAACCGAGTCATACATAACCGATGAATTAAGCAATGTAATGAGAAACAGGTTCAATTACAATAAGGCGTACATAGCCTTTCCGCAGAGTGCCCGCGGTCTGATAAATGGAAGACTATTTAGGAGCAGTAGAGTTGGTATTTATATATACGACCTATCATCTACTGATCCAGAGAAGGCAGTTGAGGAGTTAATACCGAGCATACCAATACAGTTGCAACAAGTCGCAAATGATGACCTAAGGAGGAGAATTGATGAGCTCGAGAAAATAATTAATAATTTAAGGAGCGACCCGTTAAATGCAGATAGTAAGTCATTGGTCAGGGATATTAATGAACTTAAGGATAGGCTGGCGAGAATTGAACACGAACTTGGCAAATTAACTGAACGGGTCAGTAAACTCGAGGGCATGGTTCGATCCTCCGATAAAAACCAATCAATGAATCCACAAGTAAGTACTATGGTTAGTGATGAATTACCTGATTTTCTGAACAATAACCCATGGGTTAACGTATTGAAGAAAAGGGGTGGTGAGGGATGAATGAACTTGATGAACTAATCATTAAATTTCTCAGGGAGAGGCTTGGCGAGGATTCTGAGCTTGCTATTAAGCTTTATATGGCTTATAAGGAGGGAGGCAGGCGCGGCATTATTAAGGTGATTAATGAGGAATTGAGTAAGGTTGGTGTTAAGGTGAGTGAGGATGAGGATCAGAGTCAATGAACTTATTGTTAGGAACTTTAGGGGGTTTAGGGATGAGCATAGGATCACCTTTAATGACGGTATTAATATCATTCATGGACCCGTTGGATCAGGTAAAACGAGCATTATCCAAGCCCTTGAGTATGCGCTGTACGGTACCCAATTAGAGGTTAAGGAGAGAGTCTCAAAATTGTCTGACCTGATAAATGAGGATTCCAACTCGGCCATGGTTAAGTTGGTCCTTAGCAATGGCATTGAAGTAGCCAGGGAACTTAGGCGAGCTGGTGAGTCCGCCAGGGAGACGGCTAGTGTTGCCATTAATGGAACCACGTATAAAAGTGATGACATATACTCGAGGGTTGTGGAGGTACTTGGTGTTGATGATGATGATTTCGAGAGGTTCGTCTTGGTTACTCATAGAACTCTCGAGGCCTTGGTTTACGGTAATGTATCCAAGAGGAGCCTATTCATTGATAAGATGTTTGGTCTTGACGCTCTTGATAATCTAAATAGATCATTACCCATGTCGCAAATAGAAAACGCAATCACTGTATTGAGACAGAGATTAGCCAGTGTTAAGGAACTTCCTGAAATAATTAGTAAGTATGGCTCTATTGAAAAGGCTCAGAGCAAGGTTAAGGAACTTAAGGACGAGATAGAACGATTAAGAAAAGAGGAGGGAGAACTCAGCAATGTTTACAGCGAATTAATGAGAAAGAGGGAGGAATTATTGAGGGGATTCAGGGGTATTGAGGAGGTTTACAGTGATTACATAGCCACAAGGCTTAGGCGAGAGAACCTTGAGCAGGAACTCGAGAAGTCCGGGGTTAGGGAAATTAATGAAATGAGCATACGACTCGAGCTCGAGAGAATCAGGGATTCACTGGTTGAGAAGCTTGAGGAGTACGCGATGGTTAAGGAGGCCGATGACGTTGGTAAGCTAGTAATAACCAATGACAACCTAGCCGATGCTTCCGAGAAGATATACACAGCCTTCGAAGGCCTTGTTAAGCTTAAGGACAAACTCATAGAGGATAAGGAGTACCTCAGTAATGTACGTAGTGATCTGGAGGTTCAGGTAGAGGCATTGAAGGCATCCCTTAGGGAATTAGAGTCGAGGTTATCCCAGGAGGAACCTAGGGTTAGGGAGTATAGGGCGTTAGTTGATAAGTATGGTGAGCCGATTAAGGTTAAGAGGGAAATTGAAGAGCTTAGGAGCAGTCTTGAGAAAATAAGCGCAGAGGAGAGCTTCAAATCATCCCTACTAAACGTCCTCCAGTACATACTAACTAACCATGAAGATAGGTGCCCAATTTGCGGTAGGCCGCTGAGAGATGATGATCACAAGAGAATCAAGGATAGGATCACTGAGTTGTCCAAAAGCCGTAGTGAGGAGATCAATAATATAAGAAGTAGGTTAAGCGAGCTGGAGAGGATATTAGCCAGCATGGAAGCATTATTACCAATTGTTAATGATTATGAGGCAACAATCGAAAGAATGCGTGATGTTAGGTCTAGATATGAGACGGCGCTCTCGAAGCTTGAAACCATTGAGAGGTCAATTAGGGATATTGATAAGAGAACCCAAGTACTTATTAGGTTTATTGATGAATTTAGGGTTGAGATTGATGATATTGATAAGTCCATCTCATATCTAAGGAAGTATAGGGAACTGGAATCACTTAAGATGAGGGAGGATGAACTTAGACAAAGGCTTGCCAACCTTGGGGTTGATACACAGACCATAATCAGCATTGAGGAACAAATAAGGTATATTGATAATAAACTAACCCAGGTCAGAACTAAGTTGAGTGATGACTCAGCTGAGTTAAGCCGGTTGGAACTTGCATTGTCAAGTATAGGGTTTGATAGGGAGGATCCGTCAGTACTTAGGAAGAGACTTGATTTCCTTGAGGACTTCTATAATAAGCTGACTAGGATCAGGGCTGGTATTAGGGATGTACAGGCCAGGGTTAGGGATGAGATGATCAGGGTCATTAAAAATAATGTTGGATCCATATTTAAGATGCTGTATCCATATGGTGATCTTGAGGGCGCAGGTATTGAGGTTACGGTTAGGGATAGGGGGATTGTTGGTGTTGTCAGTGAGTATACCCTGTATGCCCTTAGGCTAGGTGGCAGGAAGGTCACAATATCCAGGCTTAGTGATGGTCAGAGATTAACCATAGCCTTGTCATTCCTATTGAGTGTCTATAGGTCTACGAATCATAACATAGACTTCCTTCTTATGGACGAGCCGGTGCCCTACGTCGATCAAAACATTAGGAAAGCCTTTGCGACATTATTAACTAGGTTCATAGGTGAGGAATTAATTGGGCAGGTAATAATTACGACGCAATCTGGGGATTTAGTCAATGATATAACTAATGCCGCTAAGGAAAATGGCATTAAATACAAAGTTATTAAATTGATAAAGGATGGTAATGAAAGGAGGATCGTAGGTTCCAACGATTAACCGAACCACTCCTCCGTATCTGATTATTCCCGTGAAAGGGAACAAAGGGATCAACATTTTGTAAATAGATTTATTAAGACTTAATGAGAAAACATTAATTTGATGGAGGGTATATTCGTAGCGCTAGCAATTCCCTTTAAAAATGGTAAGCTCGACGAGGAATCACTGGCTAAACATGTAGATTCTCTGACAAAGGCTGGAGTCGACGGCTTTTATACATTTGGGACGACGAGCCAGGGACCATACTTAACACTCGAGGAAAGGAGGGCAGCATTGGAGGTAATATCAAGGAATACTAATAGGCAATTGGTGGTTCATGTGTTCTCATTTGATTGGCAGGGAATTGTCGAGACCGTGAGACTTGCTGAGAAGCATGGAACAATTGCAATTTCGTCAATACCGCCCATATACTACGGCCCCGACTATGAAGTTCTAAAGAGGTACTACGAAAAATTGACTCAATTAACAAAACTACCAGTATTCATATATAACATACCCAGGAACACCGGGTTCAACGTAACCCCAGACCTCATGGCTAAGTTATTGAGTGATGGCGTTAAAATTGCAGGCGTTAAGGATAGTACAGGGGATGTTGCGCAGATAATGGGCCACGTTAGGCTTGGAATAACGGTATTAAATGGATCAGATTCCACAATACTGCCGGCACTCATGGTTGGCGCAAAGGGATGCATCTCGGCAATGTCCAACGTACTTCCTGACGTCATTAGGAGTATGTTTGACGAATTCAAGGCAGGCAGGCTACAATCAGCCATGGAGAAACAAGACCTAATAGCCAGAGTCAGGGAGCTAATTAGGGATTACCCAGGCGTTGATGGTTACTACAAGCTAATCCATCTACTCCGTTATGACTTTGGAACTGTTAAGGAGCCATACCTAAGGCCGTTAAGTGAGGCCGAGGTGCAGAAACTCAGGGATGGATTAATAAGGCTGGGTTTAAAGCCGAGGGTCTAACGTAGTTACTTAAATTCTATTTAATTTAATTCGACTCAAATTTTATGAATAACCGAAGTAAAAGTAAAAAAGTAAAGTAAAAGGCCCCTTATTAAGGAATTATATTGATGACCATAGGTATTCATAGACAGGGCATAGCTATGATCGCACTGGCTATTTCCATAATTACCGTGACCATGCTCATAGCAATCAATACATTTGCCCAATCAGTAAACCCCAAACCTATCATAATAATCAGTACTGATACATACCAGGTCAATTATTATAATGTAACAGGCATAAGGAAGCCAATACTCATTATTCACGGCTACCTAAATAATAACCCAGTCCCATTAACCATCAGCCTATTTGCACTTGGCGAAGGGCATATCTACACGGTTGGTTATTACTACGGATTCGGCTCGGTAAACGTAAGTTTAATTATAAAACCAATAATTAACATAGCTAAGGAGACGATAAGAATCATGACCTCCAATAGAAACCCGCCGGATGCTGTGTGGCCATCCATACTTGCATTTATCACGTACTTCGACAAATCCACGAACGAGACAAAGACCGTGGTGGTGGCGATCCCCTATAACCCAACCTGGATAATGAATAACGCATCAATAGTCATAAGCTTAACCGTAGACTTCTCTAGGGTAGCGCCGGTAAGAATAATTTATAATCATAATGCAATAAATGCCTCATCACTGATGGCGAGCCCCTCCGTGGATCCCTACGGCTTCGTAGGACCGTACAATTGCCTCGGAAGTAGTAATGTCCTGAATGCCGCTCCACCATCAATCTACGCCGGTACAGGGATTGTTTATTGGGAACCACGTGCCTGTGCTGGATTTAATGGTTCAATACCCATACTGTGGATTGCCTGGGGCAAGGATGCATGGAGCAACAATATTGGTGGCGGGATAGTGCTGAGTATAGGTGGTTATGCCCAAAAAGGCTCCGGTCTCTATGGGGCTGCCAATGTTCCAGGTTCTGGACTTGAGGTTGTTGGCCCAACGCTGCAATTCTCAAGTAACCTGCCTATTTATGGAGGCTATAGTGGCTATAACTATGTCGATAATGTCTATGTGTACTTCGCATTTTCGTCAAGCTCCTCGTTATCGTACTCATACCCGAACCTTTATTACTACGTCAATAGGGGACCGGGCTTCCTTTACTTAGGCATTAATGGTACCCTGGCCTTAATACAGTTCGAGGGCTATTACGTCGATCAGAACGGCTATACCTATCCACTTAATGAGTATGCCAACGCCACGGCTGTTATTAACCTACTACCAGGCGCCATACGTAATAATGTGCTGTGGGTATGGCCGGGCATTGACCTCGGTAATGGCATTATGAACTTCATGATGAGCCAGGTAGCGCCTAGATTCGGTTTAATTAGCCCAAACTATGTTTATGACTACGTCTTCATTTCAAGGGATAGTAACGGCAATTACCACTACAGTGGTTTATGTACATCAAGCCCCAGTATAACATGTACGTCATCAGGCTGCTACTTCTCACTGAGTGTGGCTGCATCAACATTCAATCCCAACCCATATGGAGTAGCCGCAGAGGCAGGTTTATTCATAGCCGGTTTAATCCTTGCCTATCCAAGTGTTGGTTCAAGCATAGCCACGATATTTGGCGGTAACCAATTCCTGGCTGGTCTGGCAACATCCGTGGCCCTTGGCATAGCTGGTCTCATGGTTCCGCCACCGGGCTCCTCGTCATTCTTCTACTTCAATACCGTAATTAACCTGGTCGCTAATTATGGCTCAGCATACTACGTGGCGTTTTACGGAACACCCATAAAGTATAGCTATGGCTCAGTGAGTAGTGAGACATTCCCCGTGGGCATAATCATAAATTCGACACAGCCCTATCTAGGAGGCATCTACTGCAATAAGTAGGGAAGACACGTATTCCTCGGCTTCGGCGATATGTATCAAATAAAATAATACATTAATTAATACATATTAGATAAAATAACTCAATAACAATGATCACGAGGCATAGGTTAGCATTCATAACAATGGCCATACTAATAATCACTACAGTCTCAATACTACTTTCTACACTGGATGTAGTAACGCTTCAGCCAAGCCCTGCGCAGGTGATTAGGGTTAGTACGGGCACGATAACGTATTACAGCTCACCACCAATAAGGGGCATGCTGCCCGGCGTGGTGATTAGGACGTACCTCATTAACGGATCCTCAATAACACCCGTAAATGCCTTCATCAGTGTTTACGTGAACCTACCAAACGGCATAATGCCGGTGATGTATGCCTACGGTAGTTCGGTCACCGTACCATTTAACAATACTGACTGGGCATATGCCGTGAATAAGTGGCTCGAGACTAAAATGCCGGTGAATGGTTATGACACTTCATTACTAGTGTTTGTGACGTACATCCACGATAATGAGTCCTGGATAATACCCATGGTAGTACCATACAATGTAGGCTGGGCCCTGGCAGCACAAAGGCCTAGCCTAGCGGCTGGCATTACGCCCATGTACATATTGGCCACGGTATACATAAACGTAAGCTCAATTAAGCCATTTAGGATCATAGCTATGAACCATATACCCAACATGACTGATCCTCAGGTCTTTGGATCGTATAGCGGTTACGTGCTTTATAATTGTTCCGTGAGTGGTCCTCAGCCGAGTATTTACATGCCGCTACCCTACGAATTTATACCGGAATCAACGTGCCTAGGCATAAATGGCTCACTACCACTGGCCTGGGTCACATGGAGCAATGGTGTGTTAAGTTATGATAAGGGGCTTGGGATTACATTAGCTATTTACTTCTCAGGCACAATTAATTGGAACGCAATGGCCGCGGGCTACGGAGATATAGGCACATCCTATAGTACCCAGGAGAATTGGGTTGACAATACCGGGGAGTACGTGCTTGGTTCACAGGTGAATGTGCCAGGCTCCATATATTACTACTATGAAGATGCCACTTGGGCCATTGTTCAGTATGATGCTTGGTACGTTGATCCAACGACTGGATACACACAGTACTTGGGCTCAACTACCGTTTCCGAAGTGCTCTACGTACCTGAATACGACACCTATGGTTACGCTCTTGACTATGGTAATGGCACAATAAGTTTGCTGTATTACGGTGCCGTACCATTAGCCGAGAAGTACTTTGGTTACTCCGCCTTAAATGCGTCGTCCGTGATTGATTATGCCAGTTTTGAATACACGACCACAGGCTCTGAATATCTCTATGAATGTAATGGGCCCGTAAACATAGTCAGTGGGCAATACCAAATACAGCTCGGCGGTATTAACACTGCATACGGCTTAAGTGCGCCACAGCTCGGCACTGGGCTCACGGGCATAGCCCTTGGATTAGCCGCTTTAATACCTAATTCTGAGCCTCTCGAGATCTTATTAAGCATGGGTAGTGCCATATTTAGCATTGCGGGTATGCTGTTGCCTCCATCAACTTCATCAACAACACAGAGCACGTGGGTTGAGCTCTTCAATATTGGTGTTGGTACAAATCTATACGTCTCGGTAGTTGATGCGTCTCAGGTCTATGGTTTACCCACATTCGGCTTTATACTTAATGCAACCAATTACTATGGGAGCCCGCAGACATATGCATGTAAATACGGTAAAGTTATTCAAATTACTTAATGATTGAGGTCACCTATGAGAATCATTACTGTAAATTCCAGGGATCAATACCCGTAATGATTGACTGCGCATTTGCGTTAAGTATTATAACAGGCATAGAGTGCTACGTGATTGGGATAGTATGAGTATTGACGCGCTTGTTAGTAAGCCTGGCGTGAGGGCCCTTGGTATAGCCGAGAGCTTTAGGCTGGACCTTAGATATTCAATACTGGTTGGTGTTGTCATGAGGAGTGATGGCGTTATTGATGGTGTGTCGTTGGGTAGGACTACCGTTGGTGGTTTGGATGCTACGGATGCTGTAATAAGCCTGTACAGGTCATTTAATAGGAATGATATTCAGTTGGTGATGATTGATGGATGCATAATATCCTGGTACAACATAGTTGACCTTGAAAAGTTGGCGGATACGTTGGGCCTACCAATAATGTGCCTAACCTTTGAGGAGCCAGAGGGTGATGTCATAAATGCGTTGAGGAAGTTATTCCCGGGTGATTCAGACGTGAGGATAAGGCTTTATGAGAAGTTGGGCAAACCCGATGAAATGCTGTTACCCGGTGGTTTGAAGATTTACGTGAGGTTTACGGGTATTGACTATAGGACGGCTAGGACTATAATTAGGAAGTTCATTAAGGAGGGCAAGAGGCCCGAACCAATTAGGGTTGCCAGGCTAATCGCAAATGCATTACTGAATTATACTAAAATACCTTGATCCTCTCGCCACTTAGGTATGACACGGCAACCTCAATATATGCAATAAATACGAGGACCAGGGACACCATGATCAATAGAGGGCCAACAATGTAGTACATGGCTCGTAATATGGCCGATACAAAGAGCAAAGCGGGTATTTCAAAACCGGCAATGCCGTAATGTCTCATCGAGAACCAAAGAATTCCCGGGTTAAGCATTGGGATGCAAAGTGATGACATTATCACGGCTATAAAGCCCAAAAATAACATGTGTACGGCATCACCAAGGGGAACGCCAATTAATAACAGAATGGCAGTTATCACTAGGGATGCCCTACCAAGGGACGAACCAATTGGGTAGGCCCTGGAGTATATTGTCTTGAAGGCAGGGCCGAATCCCCTTGGTATCCCAATAACAACAAGGGTGAGTAGGGAGAGAACGGCCAGGGCAATGGGACTACTTAGGAAATACGTCATTATTGGCAGCAATACGGCATAAGAAACGTCAATTGCATAAATAGGTTTTTGCCTGCTCTCAACGCGTCTCATGAGAGAAACAATAGATGCCACAGGAAAAACCAATAGCCCCAAGCCACTACCCATGTAGAAAGCAATGGCGAGACCAATGAGACCGCTTAGGAAGAACGTATTAGGCCAATAAAGTGGCTTTCTACCCAAACCACCCCTAATGATCAGTAGCACGTAATAAAGCACTAAAAGAACCCCCACAATCCAACTAAACCACAGTCCGAACACGTAAGTCACAAACCACGTGATACTCAATAAACCAATTAATAATGATGCAAATGGGCTCGGCATAACCCTGGTAAAACCAGGGTGCTGGCTAAACATAATGCCAATATAAAAAAGGACCAAACCGCCAAGCATTAAATCCCCATGTAGATGACCAAGTCTCAACGCAAGTATTGCTGAACCAATTACGAATGATGCTATGGAAAGACCTAGCAATGCCTGAGAGACCCTCATTTGATAAACAAACCACCTCTTATAAACATCCTGGGATAGCTCGTTGAAGAGACCGCCAAAAAATACCCGTTTAAACATAATCACTCGCCTGAACACACGATCTCTGAATTAACCTCCATTGCCTTATTAAGCATGCTTCTTAGGGCATTCTTTACATCCTGCTTAATACTTAACTTATCGAGGCACTCAATGATGTACTTAACCACGGGCTCGGAGGGTTCCATACCACACTGAGAACCGACACAGAATATGCAGTAGAGGAAGCTGCCCTCCATTTGTGTACATGCCCTGGAGGCCTCGTCAAGAACCGCATTGGCCTCATCATTACTAAGCCTAATGAACCAAGTGCCGTATGTCCTATTAAGGTAAGCCGAGCACTCAAACTCATCATAAATAGTTAAACACCTCCTGAACTCATCCATTGCCTTAATAACATAAATTAACATTCACCCCTACATAATATCTCTTGGTTTATTTATTTAATGGTCATTACAACGAAACATCTAAAGCCTAGTCCTTTATGGTGAACTATGCGGTCGATCATGAATGAACATACTTTTTACTTATCGTAATGACGAAACAATTATTAATCAGGTATGAAATAAAAACCTTGATGATTAGGCAAAGGACGCTACTGACCACCGGAATGATGAATTGAACCCGGGATGACCTAACGCCATTACCTGCATTCCCATACCTAGATAGGCCCCATTGGAATAATGTAATTAGACTTACTCCTTCTCCATTCTTGATTTTACCATGAATCACCATAGATCCAATAATCATAAACCTCAATAAAGTCCATTAAATAAATATCAATAAAACTCATCATTGATTGGGCGTATTACTTACTTTTTACATATTCATTTAGTCCCATTTTTAGGTACATACCTCTCAACTCATTTAGGGCGTCGCCACCTAGTTTTTCCATGATGAGCCTTATCATGTCCTTAAGGCTTGTGTTTACCCTTGCCATTTTGTCAACTATATATAGTGGGGCTGGGTATCCTAATCTTGGCATCGTTGATAGTGGAACTATGCGCGATATTACCTGCTGTATGTTGCTTGGGTTACCCATGTACTCTGTATATATTGGTAATGTAGCTGGTAGGTATTGAACATAGAATCCATAGACGTCTCTATCACCTACCCTACCCACAATGTACGGCTTTGTCATTAATGCAACAGAGGTTTTATTCCTGATTCTATAGGTCTCCATTATTACGTGCATTATTAATGGTTCCTCCATTATTTGCAGCGCCCTGCTAACGTAATTCTTGAATTCCGTATCGACTATTCCCTGCAAGTACCTGTTGCTCTTTACGTCCTTAACATGAGCAATCACTGGAACGCTAAACCTACTCACATAATTCCTCCCAATTATAGCACCATCAAGTAGTACCACGTTTATTTGAAATGACCTTGATGCATCCAGTGCATGCTTAGCTTCCATATCTAGTGCCATCTTCTCCAACTCATCGCCTGAAACACCAAGCAGCGCCTCAAACCTGTTTAGTATGCGCCCTTTACCATCAGTATTCACAATCATTGCTACATTAATAACGGCTATTCTAAAGCCTAGGTACGTTATTTCAGTGAATCCTGAATCAGCGGCTATGAACTTAACAGGTTCTTTACTTGGGGCGACCTCTGACACGTATTTCATGAAGTTACTGGCATCATTAATTAAATCAAGCGCCTTGTCCCTTATTTGAGTTATCCTTGTTTCAATGAGCTCCAGCATGTTTATTATTACGTCGTTAAACATATCAACTCCTCCTTGGATATACCCTAGCCCTCACTTCATTGATTATTCTCTCAATCAACTCCCTATTAACACTATTACCTTGAACAGCACCCACACTAGCCAGGGCATCAAGTATGTAAGGCGGTAACCTACCTATATCACCATCCTGAAGGAATTCCTCCAGGTATGCCAGTGTTCGTGAAACCTTCTTATTACGTCTCTCCGATATTACCATCGAAACGAGCTCCTTAACCACATCATCAACACTAACACCAGACTGAGTACTATTTAGTAGCAGTTTTACCTCATTTACTAGTGGTTCTGGATCATGAAGCAGGTAAATAAGCAATGGCCTTGCAAATAATATTACCTTACCATTCAGTGAAACGCCGAAGGCCTCGCCCTTGGTACCCTTAATAACGACATCACCATTGAGCTCCCCAAGACCTATTAACGTCCTTAACACCATGCTCCCAACAGCCACCTCACCAATGATGCGCCTCTTAACGGAAGCAAAGGCCTCTGGCCCCTGCGTTATTATTAATTGAGCCTTTATGTCTAGATTCCTAAGGCCACCATTTAAGTCAATGATTGCGGTTGCATTATTAATATCACCGTTACAACTGAGTGCATTACTACTCACGCAATTCCTTTCTAGACCAAGTACGGCTATCCTCATGATCATCACCTCACGTGACATACTTTCTATCAATTAAACCAGCCCTCCACATACTCTCTAGGTACTTATTAATCATGGACATATCCATATTGAGTTCCTTGGCAATATCCTCCTCATCAATACCCACGTTAGGCCCCAGGGACGCTATTTTTGTTAGTAACTCTCTTGGTATATTGAGTCCCTTACTAATACTCTCAATAACCTTATTCACACCCCTTATCGCATCAACGATGTACTTGGCATTATCAAATGTTGGTGATGGCTTCGGCATTTCAGGAACACCGTCACTCAGTAACTTACTCACCACTTTGTTATTAGTTCTCTTCTTTAGCCATGCTGTTATTTTTGCATACTTATCAATTAATGCATTGACGTTACTCAAGACATCACTGAGCTCCTTGCGCCTGGACTCAGCTACCCGCATTAGTTCATTTAAGTAATTGCTTAGGGCATTTAGAGAGCCGAGCCTTACCAATGGCAGCAGATCGTTTGTAAAGTCATTAATACTCATTGAAGTAATCTCAATACCAGTTATAACCGATGCATTACTAAGAACGCTTGTTAGTTCCATGTACTCCTTAATTTTATCCTCAATGTTTCTTAGCGTGGTTACTAGGTTGACCAAGTCATTGGCCTCTGAGTTTATGGCTTCAAGTATGGTTGGCAAGCTCTCCTTAATGCTATCTAGCTCAAGGCCACTAATTCTCATTAGGTACGCCTTAATCCTCTCAACTAGGTTATTGATCTTTGACTCCACTTCCATGGATAGGCCAGGTAGATACTCATCAATGTTCTTGGCGGCATTAAGTTTATTCATTATATCCCTAATAGTGTTGTTTAGGGTCGATGATAATGATGTTAATTCATTGTTTAATTCCCCAAGTTTCTGTTCAACCTCGTTTTCCAACTTATCAACACATAGCATAAACAATGAGTATTTCTTTAGGAACTCACTTGATGTCTCTGGAACGGCCTTTAGCACCGTCAGAGACCTCTCACAGTCACTCCCCTGTATATTAAATCCGGGTTTAACCTCGATGCTTATTTTCAACTCATCAATGCTCATGGACAACGGCTTATAAAGCGTCTCGTTAAGCCTATTTAGGTAGTTATCAAGTACATTCAGTACTTGCGGCACGAGTTCAGGGGTGTAGGGTGCGTACTCCGTTAAGTTATCATTAATGGGCAACAATAAACCCCTAAGGCTAAGTAACTTAATCAAGTCGCTCTCCCTGAACTCCCTCCATAGATGAGTTGGGTATAGCCTCCTTATCAGGTACTCGAGCTCCTTTGTCGTAAAGTTCTGCTTACCTAATGATCTGAGGTAATTTATGAAGCTCAACTCAACGGTGCTGATCCTTGCTTTACCGCTATCATCCCTAAAGACCTCAGGTTGATCCTCAAGGTTCTCGCCCTTAACCCAGGCCTCGACTATCCGCCTAATAACTGCATCCTTAGACTCCTTAGCGCCACGCCTAATTGCCATTGTGTGCTGAAGAACCCTCTGCCTAACCCTATCCCTAAACGCCAGTACCTCATCCCTATAGTCATTAAGTCTCTCGAGAAATACCGAGTACTCCCTCGGGACCCTATCCAATCTCTCGAGCCTGGACCCAATCACTATGGACCTAAGCTCATCAATTCTGTCAGAACCGAATACGGAGAAGTAGGTGAAGTCCGTTACTGGACCAAGTACGAGTTTCCACGACAACCTACTAACCGGCTCAACGACACTTCTAACAATATCATTGGTAAGTTGCGTCCTTGAGAGAACAACCACCAACAACGCATCGATTATTCTCTCCTGCCCATTAACAGGTATTACACCTTCGCTCACGACTTTACTCAATAACTTGGTAAATTGGTCAAACTCACCATCAATGCCCACAATAATACCAATCCTAGCATCAAGTGAATTCTCAATGACACCAAACCAGGCACCTGACTCTGGATAAAGCATTACCTGGGAATCAATTGCGGCTTTAACGACTTCCATGGCTAGGTCCTCACGGAAGGCATTAACAATACTAATTGCCCTACTAACCTCCTCCTTAGCCCTGATAATCTCCTCAGGCTCCTTACCAAACACGAGGATCCTGTGCAACCTAGGAGACACTTGATATGCCCTAGTTATACCTACGGCAGATGAAACCTTAGCATTACTTGGAAAAACAACGTAGACCACGGGTTCGCCCTCGTACGCCGTATAATACGAACCATAACTTATAGATATATCCCTCAAACCACCCTCAATTGGCGCCAACCCCAACCTAACCAACTCATTATTAACCCTACTCAATCCATTATTATCCAGCCTAAACCTAGCCACCTGCACCTCCTCAACGAGCCCCGCCTTAGTCAATGCGTTTATGTAGGAAGTCACGTCAAACCCAAGTTCGGAACTCAAGTCATTGATACCCCTAGGAAAACCAGACAATAGTAATGCCCTGAAAACCCGGGAACCTCTCTCATCATCAGGCCCCTCATTAACCACATCTAGGTACGCCTTCAACTCGTCACCGGCAACCTCACTCCTTAGGAATTCCTCAAATACCTCATAATTAAGCTCCCTACCCTTATCCACAGTCACGTCCAGGAGCTTAGACGTGAACTTAACCAGGGCCCTCGGTGAAGCCTTACCGCCCTCTGTATTAGCCACTAACTCATAAAGCGTCGCAAGATACTCACGCCTTAGTGGGTGAAGCCCATTAATTAAGCCCTTCTTAACGAGGTCAAGTCTCTCGTCGGTGGAGTAGGCGTTGAAGCGTTGCAGCAGCATTGCTTCGTATAACCATAGGGGCATCCTCTCGTCAAGCACGACCTCCATGTATACCCTGCCCCTCGTTATGTCGAACACGTCAGGCACCATGTTCTTGAGGATGTTGTAATAAAGCTGTGGCGTGAAGGCTAGGACAACCATAACCCTACTAAGCCTCCTTGGATCAATGCCAAATACATCTTTATAATTCCTGGGTTCAATTAATGCCCTAATCAACGAACCAAGTTTAATGACCAAGTCTCTAACCTTGCCAGCATCGCTTGGACTAAGGGCATTACTAAGTTCAACGGCCCTACTAACTTCATCAGCCTCATCAATAAGCAGAAGCAAAGGCTCACTAGGGCTACTACGGGCCTTAAGCAATGAATTAATGATCACATTAATATCAAGGCCGAAGGACAGCGGAAGCCTAAGGACCTTGAGCCCAAGGCCCTGGGCCGCCGCTTCAACTGCATCAAGCAACTCACTCTTGCCCCAACCATATTGCCCAACAATGACCACAGCAATATTATCGCTACCTTTGAGGAAGGCATTAATCGCGGTCTTAACCCTCTCAAGCTCACCCTCAAAGCCAACTGGCGAGTACCTACGCTCAATAGGTGGAACTCCACTGGGATTCAACGGCCTATCAATAAACCCAAACTTACTATACATTATCAATGATTGAATTACTATGAGCCATTAATTAAGAAAACAAACAAAATAAACCAACCTACAACATTGATGACGCCCACCAATACAGCAATAGTTCAATATTGAAAAATAATATTAAATCACCCAAGTCTCATGCGACGCGTCGAACATCACACCTTAATTAATTTGCTGAACCTCTCATAATAAGTTAGCTTGTCAGGCGTTCTAACATGGATCTCGAAGGGAGGTTCAATACCTGCCTTCCACAGCCTCTCGAGAATAATCCCTGGATCAACATTGGTTATCACCAACACATCAATATCACTCGATAATGCATACCTATTTTCAGCAACAGAACCAAATAAATAGACCTCGGCATTGGGATCTATGGACTTAACAACCTCCTTAATAATACGTAAGTACCTATCGAGATTTCTAAATACATCCTGTCTCCTCCTGGCATCCTCAATTAAATAATCATAATTCACCATTCATTACTTCACCAACAACCTTAATTGATATTTCAGCCATTTTTCCTTGTACGGCTTGGAAATTAATAAAAACAATGAAGAGGCACTCAAGACATTAATAAATAACAGCGGATCAAACATATTTTCTTTAATAAAGACTATGACCTTCCCCACCCCCCACCCCCTGGTGTTTCGATTATTACCTCATCACCTGGCTCCAGGTCTATTGTCGCCTTGCTCGGTAGATTAATGACCTCGCCATCACTTTTCCTAACGGTGACCCTACCTGGTGCTCCATCACCACCACCCCACAGGCCCCATGGCCTTGTCCTAAACCTCTCAGCCATTATTGATAGTCTCGCCTTAGTTAGTACCTTGAATGACCTGATTATGCCGTCACCGCCCCTATACGAACCATCACCACCACTCTCCTCCCTAATCCTATACCCAGTGAATAATAGTGGGTATTGCCTCTCGGCGATTTCGATGGGGGTGTTTAACGTGTTCGTCATATTAACATGAACACCACTCACGCCCGGCTTGCCCGGCCTACCGCCAGTCCCACCGCCAATCGTTTCGTAGTACGCCCAGTACCCTCCATTGGGTAGTGTCCCGCCTATCATTACATTCATCATGGTTCCGGACCCAGCCGCCGGCACTCTATTGGGCAGCGCCTTGGCCAATGCCTTAAAGACTACGTCCGCGATCCTCTGCGTCGTCTCGACATTGCCACCACTCACTGGTGCAGGCTTCCTTGGATTAACGAGTGCGCCCTCGGGCGCTATGACGTTTATAATGCTGTAGAAGCCCTCGTTAGTTGGTATATCACTTTGTATCAATGATCTTATTACAAATGATACTGCGGAGAATGTTACGCCGTAAACAGCGTTTATTGGCGCCTCAACCTGTCCATGAGTACCACTGAAGTCAGCCTTAACACCCTCCTCACCCACCTCCACGGATACCCTGATTTGCAGTAATTCATCACTAAGCTCCATGTAATCCACTGCGTCATAAACACCCCTGGGCCACTTACCAATCTCTATCAGGGCTAACTTCCTGCCGTACTCGATACCCTCCCTCCACGCGTTAACGACGTTATCAATGCCGTACTTCTCCACCAACTCCCTAACCCTGGCAACCCCAACCCTATTCGCGGCCAATTGAGCCGTTATATCGCCAATCGCCGTCTCTGGAGTCTTGAAGTTACTAAGTATTATATTGAGTATGTCACGCTGTAGCTCGCCCTTAATCATAACCCTGACCGGCGGTATTACCAAGCCCTCCTCATAAATCGTCCTAGCGCTGGGATTAATACTACCTGGCACCGGCCCACCTACGTCGACATGGTGCGCCTTATTAACGACATAGCCAATGAGCTTATTGCCTACGTATATCGGTTCCATGACCATGACATCATTTAAGTGCGTACCGGATATGTATGGGTCATTGAGTAATACGGCATCGCCAGGGCCAAGCTCAACACCCTCCTTACTAAGCCAATTGAGTAAGTTCTTAACACCAACCCTGAAGGAGCCTAGGTGCACCGGTATGTGCTCCGCCTGAGCCACGATATTGCCCTCCGCGTCCGTTATGGCGCAGCTGTGGTCCATCCTCTCGCGAATATTCGGTGAGAAGGCCGACCTACGCAGTGCAACGCCCATTTCCTCGGCAATGAACACCGAGGCCCTAAACATGAGTTCCCACGAAACCATTCTGGGAATATTCTCCAAACCCCTAATAAAGCATTGCCATGGGTAGGTTTAAATAATTAAGTTCGACTTCCATATTAGTACATGGGCTCTGATTTAAGGAAGGAGCTTTTGAGGCTACTTAAGGAGGATGAGGAGTTCAGGTATGCGGTAATGGGATTATTAGGCATCAGTGATCTTAAGTCCTCAGTGGACAACCTAGTTAAGGCCATAACTGACTTGAAGGATATTGTTGCTAAGCAGTGCGAAGAAATAAGCGAATTAAGAAAAGCCGTGGAAGCATTGAGTGAGGACGTTAGGAGGCATGGTGAGGTCATAATCGTTATGCAGACTAGTATTGAGAAGTTGACATCCTCAGTAACGGCATTGGGCTATAGATACGGACTTTTCACGGAGGAAGCCTTTAGGGAGTCCATTAAATACCTAGTCAGTGACCTGCTTAAAGTTTACGAGGTTAAGCATTGGACTTACTATGACAGCGATGGTTTCGTATTTGGTCGCCCGTCTATTATTGATGTCGATGTTCTCATTAGGGATAATGAGCACATACTCGTTGTGTATAGGGTGAGTATTGACCGTGGTGACGTGGCTGAACTATTCAGGGAGGGAGTCCTCTATGAGAGGGTTAATAAGGTGAAGCCGAGATTACTCATCGTTGGTCCGGTAATTAGGAGGAAGGCTCTTGAATTGGCTAGGGAGTTGGGTGTTGAGGTTAGGGCTTCTGAGGTCGTTTAATCTATTCAATTACGGTTACCCCACCACGCGTTGGCTTTGGGTTGGGGAAGAACCTTCTGTAAAGGGCTATGTTTATGACATTCACGATGAAGGCTATGGTGAATGGCACAGGGATTGGTAGGTAGTCAAGCATTGGGCCTGCCGCAGTCGTTGCCGTCGCTGATGGCAATAATCGCGCCGCCTGATTAACCCCAGAGACCGTTGACCTACTGCCCCTGCCAACAAGCTCCATCATCAAGGCCTGCTGTGGGGCTAGGGATGATACCCTGAACATTACGTAAACCACGTAGGTCACCACGGCCAGGTAGAGCGTCGTTGAGAATGGTATGAATATTAGGGCTATTGTTGAGATTATTCTCGGGATAATTATGGCATCCCTAAGTCCAAAGGCCCTCGAGAAGATTGGTGCCGTGAGTGAGGTGAAGGCTGCCGCGAGGCCTCCGATGAAGAATATGTCACCAACAACACCATTACTCACATGGAGAACAATTCTAAATATTATTGGTAGGAATGGTGTTACCAATCCCTGGGCAGTACCATTCAATGCACCAACAATTGCAAACCTCTTTATGTACGTTAGATCCCTCCTTATCTGCTGAGTTATCGTCTTAGAGTTACCGTTTGGATCATCATTGATTCGCCGTCTAGGTTTATGCTCCTCCCTAATCGGTAGTACAATGAGTAGGCTCATTGCTGATAATGCTAGGGACATGTAAAAAACGTCCAGGTAACTGAGGTTTGCAAATAAAGCACCTACTGCTGATGCTGTCCCGGAGACCAGATTGAAGATTGCGTAGACCATCGACCTATCCATACCCTCCGTCCTATCAGCCAGTATCGCAGTCTGGACTGGGGCTGCCACAGCACCGACACTACCACTGGCCAGTGCACCTGCGGTTCCGAAACCACCCAATGCAGCAGCAAGCAGGAGTAGTGGGTAGTACCTTGTGATTAGGAGTATTGCCGTGGCTATGGGCAGAAAGGCTAACGTAAGCAGTAGTATGGCTTTCCTACTGTACCTATCACCTAACCTACCGAAGAGGAGCGAGAGGAGTGGTGCTGTGAATGCGCCAACACCGAAGAAAATGCCAACCTCAGTTAATGACAAGTGCAGATAGTAATACAGGTAAAGCCCTGTCACCACGCCAAGCGCACCACCAGCCACGCTCCTCAAACCCCTTGAAGTAAGGAGTAGCCATACGTCCCTATCCCAATTGGGCACAGTCGATATCAAAATCAAATCCCTATAAAAACCAAATTCCCCGTAAGCCAACCATTAAGGTGGCCCTCGATTGACAATACCCAGTTCCCTCTCAATAGCCCTCTTAACATCGCCCAGGCCCATAAGCATTAGTATTACATCCACAATCCCTATTATGGCTGCTATAACATTCTGTGATATCAATATGAATACAGTCATAATGGTTATGACCACGCCAATTTTTTAATCCGTCGGCGTTGAATTCTGAGCCAAGCCTATATAAGCTAAGCCCAATATCTATATACATACTCTCCTGAATCTTGGTAGCCCCATTATAAATCAGCTCCAGCTTTTCCCTATCCATAACTGCATCATGCATTTGAAATCACCGCAACCACTTAGGCGCCATCCACGTCTCAATCCTATTCTTAACCTCGTTAAAGCCAACCAGCATTAATATAAAACCAACAAGACCCGGACACCTCCCACGAAGTTGATCACGGGTATTGCCGAGAGTACCGTGGCAAATATTAGAATGATAATGGTCACCATGTGCCTAACGCATATGTTGGTGTGAAGCCCAGTGAAGATTACCGTGTCCACACCCAGGGACCTCAGGAGCAGGCTCAGGCTAGTTTCATAAAATGCGTTGCACGTCCTCTTCTCAAGCACGTAATCACCCCCTTCGGCCTTAGTTCATCAACTACCTGAGCACCCTCCGTACCCTTCATTGAGTGTTCGCCCCAAACCCTCATCTCTGGATCAGTGGGTAGGTGGGCATCGCCAACGTAAATAATGGGCACCCTCTCCTCCCTGGCACTCTCTATCAGCTTCTTAAGCCTAGGTACTAGGTTCCTCGCCCTCTCATTACCCAACTTTCCATACACGAAGTCCTTATTCATATCTATCACAATTAAAGCCGGTTTCATATGCCCAGGCACGTAAACCTCACATGGTTAATATTTCCCTACAGGGCAAAACCTGTAAAGAATGCTAAGGACAGGATGGTTAAGGCGCGACTAATTCTGTATAATCAAGTACGTCAATCATTACCTTAAATGGCAAATTCCCTCCTAACATAATCAATCAATCTCTGAATAATTGGTATCCTCGCATTACCCTCGTCAATTCCAATCCTTACCTCATGAAAGCCATTCACACGTAGAAAGTAGGCCTCAGCCCATGCCTGCCTAACACCGTCGCCCAACTTAATGGCTGCCCTATCCAATAGGCTCACGGTCCACCTGCCCTTCTCCAGGGCTTCCCTCGCCTCATCGAGGTTCTTGGCAATGGCTAATGCCTTGATGGCCTCCTCCACGGCCTTGTAAAGCTTCTCGCTCGATTGAATAATATCGCCTTTACTAATAAGATTGAGACCCTCATTGAACATGACTATTGCCAACTCAGCGCGTTTCCGCGACTCATTGAATCCCTGGCTCATGATCAAAATTAAGTACGAAGACCATTGATAAGCCCTTTCCCGGAATTACGCCAAATCACCCCTTAACCGCACCTAATGGATAACCTAAGGCCCGGCGCACATAACTGAGACCTAACCCAGTAAATCCAGTATGGGGAAGACTAAGCCATACATAGTGCTAAGCAATAAGCCTATGTACGTACCATTTTAAATACAGGAAATATCGCTGTAAATTAATGCGAGCCTGTTCGCATAATTTATTGATGAATTATCTTGACTATTCATTATTATCGCCGTAGATTTATCCAGAGGAAATTATCCTTTCAAGGCTCTTTTTAATCTCATTAAGGCCCACAAGAATCAGCACAAAGCCAATAAGACCTATAATGCCTCCTACAATTTCAATCACAGGTATCGCTGAAAGTACAGTGGCAAATAATGAAATAATAATACCAGCGGTTAGGTAGCCCATATTGAAATAGTTACCAAGTCTGTACAGGGCTATGTACATAAGTAATTCAAATACGAAACCAACAATAATCGTCACCACACTCATAACTATGAAAATGAAGTAGGAAATACTTAGTACGAGAAGCAATACACCCTCTGGAATGAGAGCCGGACTCAGTGCTAGTGAACAAATGGCGCCAAACGCGCCAATGCCGTACCTACCCCTATCCGCCATCGCCAAGTAGGTAAAGCCTCTGTACATGAAGAAGAAAGTGAAAGGAGAGCCTATAACACCAATTATTATGAGAAATATGCCGAAATTATGTATAAGGGCGGCAACATTATCATCACTGGCTAGGATTATGGTCACAAGAATTATGACCAATAACGCACCCAACCCTATACCCACTATATACCCATCGAAAATCCTCGAAACACCATGATAGAGATAAATCATCCTCTCCTTATCACCACCCTGCCCTTCACCACCAGCCATTACTATCTCAAATAATAGGAAGTATTTAAGAACCCGCAAACCACGGTGCTAATCACAACAACAGCAGTAACTTAGGCAACCTACATGTCAGTATTTCGTAAATTACTGGGTGTAGTTCACGATTAATGACCTCACCCAATGACTTGTCACTGCTTAACTTAAATAATTGAATTAATTGATTTACGAAATTCCCAAGCATTGTTAACCTCATACTTACATAATCAGTATTCACAAAATCCCTCTTGCCCAGGAGCAATTCGAGCAATTCCTTAAGGAATCTATGAACCTCCCCACCATAACCATCATTAATGACTTTAAATGTCTCATCAAACTTACCAACCCCAATTAAAAGTACAGCAATCAACAACTTAACCTTACTTAGGTTAGCATTATCATTAATTGATGAGTAATACCTAAGCGAATCATATAGGCTCCAACCACTCATTGATTCGAGATACCGCGAGTAATCAGTACAACCCACATTGCTAAGTATTGTTGATTTCACGTAATTATGATTGGACGATGCGGCAAATGATTCCTCACCCAGCCTAACGGATTCATTTAAAACACTTAGGAAGTAACGGGATGCCTCAGCGTAATTACCCGTCATGTAATTAACAACCCCCAGCCTATCCATGATCTCCAGCGCCGCACGGCGCCTGGTTATTTCATCCATGGCGCACTTGTTTAAAGTGTCTAAACTCTTGTTTAAGTCGCTGATCGCTTCCTCATAATTGCCTATGCCAGTTAATGCCTGAGCCTTAGTATTTAGTAACCTGACTCTTAAGTAACACGTGACCTCATCTACCACGTTGGACAGAGTTCTTAGGCCATCATCAATGAAGCGTAGGACCTCCCTGAAGTAATTGCGGCTGATGAAACCATCACCAACATGAAGCATCAACCCAACGTAATTAATAATGCAGTTCTTGATCAATTCCTTATTAATTGACATGGCCTGGCCGATAAATGGCATCAAACCCAGTGGATCGGCCTTCCTCACCGCGTAACTTAATCCATCAATGGCGCTGCAGTAATCACCGGCCCTAAGCCCAACAATGAATGCCCTAACCCCATACTTACGGGCAAGCTCGGCAACGTTGGACCCAAAACCAAACCTAGCAAGCCTAAGGCATACCTCAAGAACCTCCTTGGAGACGTCCTTAGGGAAGTTTAGATACTCAGCATACCTATAGCCATACTCGGCAATAGCAACATCCCTCTCAAGACTACGCGGCTTAGCCCTATAATACTCATAGAGCCTGCCATAAGCCTCAACCTCACAATTAATGCCCGAAGCCTCCTTAATACCCGCTTCATTGAGTTTAACGGTATCGCCCTCCATGGTAATTAACCCACTTACAGAATTCACCACATCATTAACTGAAACCCCAAGAATACCCACCAATTCCCTAACATCTACAGTCTCTAGTATCGAAAGTACCTTGACAATTAACTCCCTTAAACTACATGGCATTATTTACCGGTAGTAAATATTTACGAGAACCCTTATTAAAACTATCACGATGGTGGGATGATCATTAAACCATTACTTAAGCCATAACCCAGTGATTAACTGGACACGGGCAATCCTATTTAATTCCTCAATAGGCATGGGTATTAATGATGGATGTTAAGGACATTAAACAGGCGATTAGGGAGAGGATTTGGAAGCTGCTTGAGGAGAGAAATGCGGCGTTATTCCCAAGGCCTGTCTATGGTAGGATACCTAACTTCGTAGGTGCGGACAGGGCCTGCGAGTTGGTTGTTACCCTTTCTGAGTTCATTAGGGCCCGTGTGGTGAAGATAAACCCGGACAGTCCTCAACGTAGGTGTAGGGAATTAACGCTGATCAACGGAAAACTCCTAATAACGCCAACGCCAAGGATCAGGGAGGGCTTCCTAATGCTTGACCCACGTAAGATACCGAGGCAGTATTACGGCGAGGCATCTACAATAAGGGGAATGTTCAGGTGGGGCGTTCCGATCAAGCCCTGGGGCATGCCCAGGATAGACCTCGTAATAATAGGCTCCGTAGCCGTCAACCCAAACAATGGACGCAGGTTAGGTAAATCGCATGGCTACGCAGAGATCGAGTGGGGAATCGCGAGCGCCCTGGATAAGGTTGGTGAGGATACGCCAGTAATAACCACAGTCCACGAATTACAGCTAGTAAGTGATGAAATACCCAGGGAACCATTTGATTTGCCCGTGGACGTGATAGTCACCCCAAGCAGGGTGATTAGGACCAATAGGGTTGACCCAAAGCCACGCGGCATTTACTGGGAATTCGTCACAAACGAAATGTTCAGTGAAATACCACTACTCAACGAGTTAAAGGCTCGACTCAATAGTGCAGGACAGTAAGGAAATAAAAGCCGGTACGTACCTCCCGAGTGAAGTTATGGTGCCCTCATGGGCCACTTACCTGCTTAATCAACGTCTCATATATCCTACCCAACAACTCGTAAAGTCTATCAATCCTCTCAGCCAACCCATTTATACGCCCATTTAACTCGCCGTATATTGCATCTATCCTGGCGTTTATGGAATCAATCCTAACACTTAATGAGCTGCTACGTGACTCAGCCTTACCATCTACCTCATCGATCCTCCTCATCAACTCGCTAACCTTCTCATCAATTTTCCTATCTAGTATGGTAAATTTCTCATCTATTTTCTTATCAAGCTCTGCGAACTTATCATCAATCTTCTTATCGAGCAGGGCTATCTTCTCATCATACGCATTAAACCTCCCATTAATCTCATTCTCCAATGCATCAACCCTTTTATTGAATGCTTCAAATAATGTATCAACCCTCCTATTCAAGTCATCAATCCTCCTGTTGGTCTCCCTAAACATGCCAAGCATTAATACGACTAAGTCCTCAGTAGTTAACTTCTTGCCACTCTCCACCTTCTTCATCACGGCATCCAACGCCTTATCAATGACTGGGCCAACCACGGACTCCATTACTTAATCAATAAACCACCCCACACGGATATAAAAGCGTTTATCTCAGCATTAGTTAATGTCGTATTAATCGTGATAATGTTAACCGATCAATTCCTAATAAACCATGCCCAACAATGCACCTAACCTGGTGCATTGTGGTATTGCTTTAATACCTGCCAGTCAGGAATAACCTGTATGATATTGAATAACCTGGTAAGCCTGCCTGAACTCTACAGCTACGCCCTAATAACGTACATAGCCGTTGCAGGCGTGTTGTGGCTACTGCATAGGTTTGGTAGGGATGACTTGTTGCTCCCTGTGGCTGCCATGAATTACATGCTCCTCCTCACAATTAGCCAATACATGGCGTCGAAGATTGGCGCATTCGTGGGCCCCATGGTAATACCCATGGGTGTCTTCACGTACAGTGCCAGCGTCGCAATGCTTGACTTCCTAACGCTCAGGTATGGTAGGAGGGTTGGTTATTGGGTTGTTAGGATTGCCGCCTATTTACAGGCGTTGATATTCATCATAAACTGGCTAGTCATCACATACCCACCCGCACCCTTCTGGCAGGGATTGCAGGGTGCCTTCGCAAGTATCATGAGTACCTCGGCGAGGATTGCCATAGCCTCAATAACGGCATTCATAATCTCCGAGACCTACGATGTATTCCTCGTGAGTAGGCTGAGGGGTGGCGTATTGAGGAGGGTTGGTTATTCAGACCCTGTTGCGATGACCATAGACACCCTGGTCTTCATACCAACCGCCTTCTACGGTGTCGTACCAAACATCTGGCTATTAATGGCTTCGCAACTAGCAGTCAAACTAAGCCTAGTACCAATGACGGTGCTGGCCGTGTGGATTAACAGGAGGGCGCTGCAGTATGGCCTTGCAACACAGCCAACTCCGACAGGCAGATAAGTAATTCTAGTGCACTATACATTTTCTCCCCAAGACACCCGCTTTTCCAGGTGTTTCGTGGAATGACACAATAAAGTAGTTAGGTAATGCTATTAATCATCTTTGCGAGCCCTCATCACAAATTCAGCACTCGAGATCCAAATCACCACAATAGGTATGCCAGGGCAAGTATTTAAGGTTTGATGAAACAATATGACAAGCGGCTAAGCCCTGGATAGACCTAGTAAATAGGGAGATTAGAGTGAAAGGGGACAAACCTAGGTTAAGCCGACCGAGAAATTCATCGAGTTGGATCTCATAAGGAGCTCGGCAGGTAAGGCATTTCAGGCATGGAAGGTTTTACTCGGAGCTTTGGCCATAGATGTTAGGGATAAAAATAACCAAGGCGTTTAATAGGGATATTGATCCCGAGGCGGGTTACTAAGGAGGTTGATTACACAATAGCCCTGATGCCCACGACTAGGGAGAAGGAAATAGCCAGGATAATCGAAGTAAAAATCCAAGTACATAAACAAACACACCACCGGCACTAGAACTACACGAGCATCAATACAACGGACCAGGCCCAGAGGGAGCACTATCCATACACGAAAACAATGAAGTCGCACTAATAGGCACAAAGAAACTAATCAATATAAACAAAAATAAACGAAATAATCATAAAAACACACAATGAAGAACACCTTGAGCATGCTAATAATAACTAAAATTAACCCAAGAAAATCAACAACATACTGAAACCATAAAGCAGGACAAAAAACTTAAATCCCCCAATAAGAAACACAGTCCCGCCCCGGTAGCTCAGCCTGGGAGAGCGACCGGCTGAAGACCGGTAGGACCCGGGTTCAAGTCCCGGCCGGGGCATCAAATCGTTATTAATTCTTAGTGTCTTGGGGATTGATGGTGCATGGTTTCATTGAGGGCGTGCTTGTTTTGGGGGATTATTGTCATGGGTTTGTGATTGTAATGTTTTGTTCCATTCCGTACTGTTTTTCTTCCCTTGCTTCGTGGTTTGTTGCGGATTATGTGATACCACGGTGTTTAGTGATGCCCTTGATGCTAACGCCCACTCACCGCATTAACAACTCAGCCATGTACCACATTGATCTGCTCAACACTACCTCTTGCCTGCCTCGTCACTGGATGCGTACCTAACCCTGACAACCCTCTCTTCACTGCTTGCCAGGACGTACGTGACCCTGCACCTAGGCCTAACAATATCACTGCCCAACGCTTTTACCTGCTTTATCACCTTGACTTCCTCACCAAACATCTCCAGGCAATAGTCTTCTTCGTGCCCTATGCTTATGATTGACGCGATTTAAAAATCTATTTACGAGACCTAGAGTAATCACGTCCACCGTCACGATTTGAATAATATGCCCATTGCTTGACTCAGTTTTATCGTTACCAATTTACATCTGCTTTTCCCATTATTTACGGCTTAGTTTTAGCTTCATGCTTTCTGGTTCATTCTATTGCCATGAATGAAATGCCGTTATATTATGGACTGCTGTTCAGTTTATAGATAGCCCTTGTGACTATTATACTCACTATCACACCAACCATTATGGTTATTAGTACCATGGTTATGAACAATAAATAGTTGTTATTATAGGCACGCACGAAGTATGCCTGGGCTTTACCTGGCACGTAGGTGGGACCTAGCGAGACTTGCGATGCTAAGGATTGTGTGCCAATAACGTAATTATTACTGGGGCTTACGGTAATGTAGGCAGGATTGTTGTGTAATATGTCGGCATATAAGGACTATTAGTCACAGTTTGACTTATTAATATTGGCCTACGTATACCGTGATTGCCACGGAATTATTGGCGGGTACCGTGGTCCCTAAGCCGTAGATCACCAATGATCATGAGATCGTTCTATTGACCGGCATCTCAATCATAATGATATTGACTGGGTAGTCGTACACATTGTTTACTTCGTGGAATACGCAAACCACGGTAGTGTTAATACCAAAACTAAAATCTAGTAAAGAAATAAATAGGTAAACTAAACTATCTTTAACGGTATAATCATGAGAGAGAAGGTCTCTGTATGCGTCGTCATTGTAATTATCCTTGTTATTGTCACTGCTTTCCTGGGTGTGGTAATTAGTAATAAGGCTTTAAAGATTGCCTCACTGCAGTACGAGATTGGTGCCTTGAGAATAAACTACACGGCATTACAGGTACAATATGATCAATTAATGACGAATTATGTGAACCTTGAAACAGTGTATAAGAATTTACTGGTGAATTATACAATGCTTCAATCTCAGTACAATAGACTGAGGGCTAATTACACGGGGATCGTCAATGCCGTTTATGAATCATTAATTAGAGTTGAGCCTGTACTCTACGCCTATACTAAGGTTAATGATAACCTTGCGTTGTTTCTAAACATAACGAATCCGACGAATGAACTCATGAGTATAACGATGAGAGTATATGCTGGGCCACCAATATTCAGTGAATTAATACCAAACCAAACAGTGGTTCTAGTGCCACCAAGGTCCACGGTGATGTTACCAATTGCAATAGCATTATATAATTCAACACGTACCTACTTCGCGGGATTCGGCTATCCTGACTTTAAATCATTCAATGGCATTAATCTCACGGGTGAGTTAGTAGGTATGAAAGTATCAATTACAATAATTAACAATACCCTAGTGCCAGCTTGGGCTATGTATAACGCCTCAATAACCGAAATAATACCGGTAAATCAACCAATGGGCTTCGCAAAATACATCATAATACCTATGTACCTATACTGTACAAACTCCAGTTGCGGATCTCCAATTAGTGCAATTAACTTAGTCCTTGAGAACCCATTACCGAGTGCCATAACTATTAATGGTTACTATATATACATATATAATGGTTCATTACTAACCTCATGCACCCTAAACAGTCCATTGATAATAAATGCAACAAGCATTGTCAACATATCCCTACCAGCCCAGTCATATCGCTCCACCTTAATGCCATTGAATGTTATAACATTAACAAGTAGTTGGGCATCATTATTCAAATCATCAATCACCTGTATTGCGAACCGCACACCCCCACTCAGTGCTGCCCAACTACCCTACGGATATGTCGTATTGAATACAAGCATTGGGAATTTAACAATACCACTACTATCAAGCTATGGTTAATGACCCTTGTTCAAGTCTTCATTTAAAATGCCTCCGCACCGGAAGTTACTTCTATAATTGACGAGAAAGAAATAAGCAGGGTATTCTAATGTGATACTATATATTAAATTACCCGGCATCATTAGATTGGATCACAGCAAGCATCACATTATGTAATTAGCCATTTCCCTGGCTTCTCGCCATTGAGATTAATTCATTAAATGCCGTTACATTAAAGTAACTTAATGTATAATTCACAAGCTCAGACTTGCTCTGCACGACGTACATGTACGTACTCCTACTCGACAATGGGGATAGAACTACCGTTTCATTGATTATCCTAATTGCCGGTAAACCATTGGGTAGCAGGCATATTAACTCGGTTATATCATTACTACTACGAAGCCCAAGGCTACCCGCCATGCTCTGCGCCCTGGTTAAATTACTAATCACGTTAAAACAATACACAGCCTGCCCATGCCATTTGGTGGTGTTGACGTAATTAATGTACGTGGTAATCGAATAATTAATACTGTACCCCTGAACAGCAATTGCAAATGTGGCATTACCCAATAACTCATCAAAGGGTAAAAATGCCGTAAATACTGAGTATCTCCCTAATGGTAGGCAGTTAATGCTACCTGACCCGTGATTATTCATAACCACATAAGCAGCCTCGCATAGGTCGCTTCCATTAATCCAATAGGCCATTTCCTGCATAGGTATGAATTGCACATTGGAAGCCAAGCCATTACATGTGGTCTTTATTACATCGATGAAAGCCCTACTACCATTAATTGACCCAACACTAAAATCTGATGTTGAATTACAACGAATAACCTCATTGTTGGTGTTCGTAATTGATATTTCCACGTAACTCCCACTATACGTTGCCGTAAACGAGCCATTGCTTAATAGGTCCCTGAAGTTATTGACATAACTCATGGGTGATGCGGGCTGCGTTGACTGCCTTAATACGGCGATTGACACGGCGATAATGACTATTACTACTAACAATGCGGCAATTACGTACGTGCTTCTCATTATCAATTACGTGCTATATTTATTTTTAAAGATTACGCACCATTAATGTATTTTTCCATGTTATTCTATTTATTTTTGTTTATTTTTATATACTTAGGGTAATTATTAAAAACTTAGTATAAGCAGTTTAACCGTGACCGGTAAGGTAACTTACGTAGCAATACTGGCAGATGAATCAATACATCCTCAGTACGAGAGGGCCCTTGAGGAGGTTAAGGAGGATTTAGGTAGGGAGTGGCCGATGTACATAGGCGGTAAGGAGACCTATACGGGCGGTAAGTTTGAGAAGAGAAGTCCAATAGATGTTAATATACTGATTGGCAAATTCCAGCGAGGGAGTGGCGAGGAGTTCAGCCGGGCTCTGGACGAGGCAATTAAGGCTTTCCGTGAGTGGTCAAGGCTTGACTGGAAGGATAGGGCTAAGGTAATGGGTAGGCTGGCTGACTTGATTGAGAGAGATAGGTTTAGGTTGGCCGCTCTCATAACCTATGAAGTCGGTAAGAATAGGTATGAAGCTCTAGCCGAGGTTCATGAGGCTATTGACGTGGTTAGGTACTACGTGGACCTAATACATAAGGTTAACGGTTTCGAGGAGCCCATGCAGTCCCCAGTGCCTGGCGAGAGACCTGTCAGTGTTTTAAGGCCCTATGGGGCTTGGGCGGTTATTTCCCCATTCAATTTCCCAATAGCCCTGGCCAAGGGCATGCTGACCGGGGTACTGTTAATGGGCAATACCGCTGTTTGGAAGCCCACCAGTGAAGCCCCATTGACAGCAATAATGCTCTACAAATTAATGATCGAGGCCGGGATACCACCAGGCGTGGTTAACCTAGTGACAGGCCCCGGCGAGAGTTTCGAGGATGCGATCGTGGCCAACCCCAAGGTTGCCGGTATAGCATTCACGGGGTCTAGGGACGTTGGCATGAGACTTTACAGGAGGTTCACCCAGTCCCAGCCCTGGCCTAAACCCATAGTACTAGAGATGGGTAGCAAGAACCCAGTCATAGTAACGGCAAAGGCTGACCTGGATAAGGCAGCCGAGGGCGTTGTTAGGGCTGCCTTTGGTTATGGAGGTCAAAAGTGCTCAGCGACGTCGAGGGTTTATGTACAAAGGCAGGTGTATGATGAATTCCTGAACAAACTTATTGAGAAGACCAGGCAGATAGTCACGGTGGGCGACCCAAGGCTTAGGTCAACGTTCCTAGGCCCCTTAATAAACAAGAGGGCGCAGGATAATTACAGGAAGTACATTGCTGATGCCGTTTCGGCAGGTGGTAAGGTTGTGTACGGCGGTAAGGTTCTAGAAAGTGGGGAGTTTGCCAGAGGTTACTACGTTGAGCCAGCCATAATTACTAACCTACCCAGAGGAAACTACCTTTGGTATACTGAACTCTTCGTGCCAATACTCCTAGTGGACACCTTTGAAACGCTTGAGGAGGCCCTGGCCAAGGCCAACGACACGGAGTACGGCTTAACAGCCGGTATATTCTCAGAGGATCCCAATGAGGTGCAATACTTCTTTGACAATATAGAGTTCGGCGTAGTTTATGCGAATAGGAGGGGAGGAGCCACCACCGGGGCCTGGCCAGGTGCCCAGCCGTTCACGGGGTGGAAGGCCAGTGGAGCTACAGGTAAGGGTGTTAATGGGCCATACTATCTACTCAACTTCGCCAGGGAACAAGCCAGGACTGTGGTTCTTTAGGGGGATAAAGCGGGCAAACTCAAAATAACCTAACCCTTTAAAGCTGATGGTATTGGGAATCTCCTGGTCCTTAGGGTTATCGTGAGCCACTTATCGTATGTGTTTTCGTGGAATGAATACTCACCGCCCTCCCTACCGAAGCCTGATGCCTTAATTCCACCAAAAGGTACATGGCTCTCCTCGAGGAAGGTCACATCATTTATGTGGAACATTCCGGACTCCACGTTTTCAGCAATGTACATGGCCCTGTTAATATCCCTAGTTATGACCGCACCGCTTAAGCCGTAGTCTGTACTATTAACAATCTCAATTGCCTCCTCATCATTATCCACAACCACCACCGGCCTGATGGGGCCGAAAACCTCCTCCCTCATAACCCTCATGTTCAGGTCCACGTTTATTAATATCGTTGGTGTGAAGTAGTTTCCATTAACCTCACCACCAGTTAATACCTTAGCCCCCTTATCAAGTGCATCCTTTAAGAAGCCTCGCATTGTCTCAACCTGGTTTCTATTAATCAATGGGCCCTGGTCAACGTTCTTATCAACCCTCGGGTCACCTATCCTAAGCATCTTCGTATATTCAACAAACCTCTGTATGAACTTATCGGCTATCCCCCTATGCACGATTATCCTCTTAGCCGATGTACATATCTGACCCTGATGGAAGAACGCGGCAAATACAGCCAGCCTAGCGGCGTAGTCAGGATCGGCGTCGTCCAATATTATTAATGGGTCACTACCACCGAGTTCGAGGGTAACAGTCTTTAGAGCGCCACCTGCCTTTGACGCAATCTCCCTGCCAGTGGCCGACTCGCCTGTGAAGGTTATGTGCGTGACCTTCTTATTTACGACAATCTCATCACCAACAACACCACCGAGCCCAAAGACCACGTTAAGAACACCCTTGGGTAAACCAGCCTTATGCGCAAGTTGAGCTATTAAGTAGCCTGTTATGGGCGTGTCGCTGGCGGGTTTGTAGACAACCGTGTTCCCCGAGGCCAAGGCATGGGCAATCTTCTTCATGGATATGGATAAGGGGTAATTCCACGGGGTTATTACACCAACAACACCCTTCGGTTTCTTAAATACCATGGACACCGTGGCCTCGCTATCAGAGTTTAGGGTCTTACCCTCGATGTGCCTAGCCATTTCAGCGGCGTTTAGGATCAACCTTTCAGTAAATACAACCTCACCCCAAGCCTTCTTATAAATACCCCCACCCTCCTCAATCAACACCCTAATGAACTCGTCCTCCATTTTAACGAACTCCTCATGAATCCTGTAGAGGTATTCAGCCCTCTTAATTGCCGTTAACCTTGACCAGCTCCTCAAAGCATCATAGGCGGCGTCGATGGCTGCTCTAGTATCATCTCTACCGCTGACGGGAACCTCAGCCAGTGGTGAATCATCGATAGGGCTTCTCTTAACCCTAAACTCCCCAGCGGAAGGAGGCGTGAATTCACCATTTATGTAATTCAAAATCCTCTCAACCACAGAACTACCCCAAATAGAACCACTAATTAATACTATTTAATAAAGTTTAAGCCTAAGCCTAAGAACATTATTATATAAACATCATCAGCACTAAAGGAAAAGGAAACAACAAAGCAAAAAAGTCCGTAAGATTTATTACTCTTGATGGTTGTGGGGTTGAGGTGGTTGGTTGATCATAACCGCGCTCGTCATAATGGTTGCCTACTCGTCACTCCTTATTTACGCCCACATTGGTCGTGTGGTCCTTAGGTATAGTGGGCCTGGTTATGTGGTTGAGTACATTAGGTATCCCGAATTACCCTGGCCCCTGAACATACTGACCTTTAGCCCACCAAGTGAGTACCCACTCATAAACATCGCCATCACCAACGCCCCCACACCGTATCCCCACACCAACGCCAGGTTCTTCATATACGCCACAGGCCCCTCCGTTGGTGGTTTCGTCGATGTTGGGCATTACCTGAGCAATTCAACGAGTTTCGTGATAAACGTGGGTAATTACACGGCGTATGCCCTTGAGCTTGATAATTACCTAAGGATGACCCCTGACATGGCTGGTCCATCGATAATCCTCTTCATAAGCACAATAACGAACACAAGCAAGGGCCCCTCCGTGGTCACGGGGTTCGTCACCATACCAATAATACCAATGCTCGCTAGGGGCTCGGTTGTTGATGTTGTAATTAATTATACGAGGGTAGCGAAGGTCGGGTTGACCGTGAATGCCACGGGTGGTGCTGCCCCATCCTTCCAAGACCCATCAACACAACCACCAAGCACAGCATCCGCTGGTTGTGTAGTTGCTAGTGGTGGCCCTTACAAGAGTGGGGAGGAGTGTTGGTATTGGCAACTTAACACGGTGCTGCTGACTCGGGATAACACACCATTCCCGGTGGTGGCCCAGGTGGTACGGTCGTCGGAGGTGAATTACGTGGGTGAGAGTGATGTTCGGGTGGGCATTGAGCTTAGCCAATCCACCTACACCGGGGCTGGCTTCACCCTATCACTGGCAATACCAACAAACGCCGGAGTTAATGTAGAAATACCCGGGATAGGCTACATACTACAACTACAAAGTAACCAAAATAGCTACACGCTATTAAATTATGAATGCTACTTCACAAATCCATTGGTACCAATAACGCCTTTATGCGAATATGCAAATGTGAGCGCAAATTATGCCGTCTCAGCGCCCAGTATTTCCAGCGCCGGTGCTTATGGCATTGCCATAATTGGTTATCTTGAGATTGCTAATTATACGGAGTATGAGTGTGTGGGTTCGTTGGGTGATCCCTGCATTGGCACTGTTGAGGCTGTGCAGTGGGCGATAATGACTTGGTTCGCAGCCTATAACAACACCAACGTCAATGAGTTTGAGGCGGAGCCACTGGATCCAGGGGTGATTATGAAGTACATACAGACACTACTCAATAATAAGGCATTCAACACAATAACATTCCCAAGCGGTACAGGATATATTACCGCAGGGGATATTGATACTTAGGTAGGTGCGTCACCCCTCCTCGCCCTTGCAAGCGATATGGGCTCAATACTCGAAGCCATGGGCATATCAATACCCCCAAAGCTAGACCTGTTCCTAAACTACCTATTAGTGGGCATATCCTTCAACGCAGAGACAATCAGCACTATTTCATCATCAATAAGTATTACGTCTGAACCCTTAACTGGCGCATGTAACGGTAACCCTATTGTTTATGAGTTTAATTACCAGGTTTACATAAGTAACCTAAGCAATTACTACCCAGCACCAACGTTTTACGCAGACTTCAACGCACGCCCATGCCAATAACCCACAAATCCAGGGACTGCCCTACTTCCATTTATGAAGCCTATACCCATATAGTCATAGTCAATTAAATGCTCATTAGACTCATAATGCATATTGCTCCCTATCGTGACGTAAGTGACATTTTCATAGTACATCGCAGCGAATGAACCGTTGATTAGTAATTCCCTGAGGTCATTAATGTAATTCATGAACGATGAGGACTGACCTCCCAATCTTGATACAGCAATTATTATGGCAATTATAAGCACAATAATCACTAATGCGGTTACCACGAATACCCTTCTCATCGCCAAAACACCTCACGCCGTTTTTAAAGCCTTATTACGCAACGTATCACCACATGAATGCTAGGGTAATCATAAGTGGATTGATCATGGGTTCACCGGCTCTAGCCTAAAGTAATTAATTACTTCATTAAATCGCGCATCACGTTAGATACGCATTAGAATTTAAGATCACCACATAACTAAGCCGTTAGTAATGGCTTAATAAGCGTGACCTCATACGGATATGAAGATGTAATACCCTAAATAAGTATCGTAGTAGCTTACGCACAACGATAATCAGTAATACATTATTAATACCCAGTCCACGGTTGATATTTACATACCTACTAATATAATTATTAATGGATCAGAACCATTACCTACATTATATTTTATCAGCAATTAATAATGATAATACTATTCGCAAATTATCTCCTTACCTAACCTTTGTTATCGGTAGTTTTCCGTTTCTTAAGTCATTTATTAATTGAACGACCTCATTTACCGCAGCCTCCAGTATTGCCTTGCCCTTCTCCTGGCTTGCCCTCGATGGGTATCCCTGCACGGCCTTCGTATACTCCATCGCATAGACCTCCTTCCCATACACCCTAAACCTCACCTCAACCCACTCATCGGCTGAGCCATCCCTCGGAATCCACTTGACCAGGTCTGGGTATGCTGCCCAGACCTGAAATCGACTATAAACTATAAACTATTATATCAATAATACTAGTAATGATTAATGATTAATGAAGTATGTATGTAATACGTATTCGGCTACCTAATCCTAAACGACATATCAATGCATGACTGGCAATCATTGCCGTTTGGTCCTTTTAAATGATTACTGCGCCATTAACAATACTAATACTTGAGTAAATTCCAGTCGAGTTAATTATTAGGGCTGGGTTGTTAAGTTGCTTAGGTATGTTATCAATAAGCGTAGCCCTTTTCACGCACTGCCACCGACTATTAACATGTACAAATGAGCATTCGTTATCGCTGAATCAACCAATCCCAGGAGTTAAAGGGTTAAGCACCGACATTTCAACCCCATATAGACAAAAAGGCGGTATTTAAACCCGCCACCTCGGAAGTACAAACCTACACATAGCAAGCACAAACTCCTTAAATTCAGCATTGTTATTATCTCCGTGGGCTTTCCATGCCTAGTATGATGGTTGGGGCCAATGTCTCTAGGTGTAGGCTGCTGTCGATGGCCCTACCCACGTTAATGACTCCAACCCTTCCATCACCAACCACATTAACGAAATCGCTCGAATCACCTTTGTGGATACCCGAGGTTTAGAAAGTCCGTGGGTTTTACCACCCTCGATGGTTATGGACTCCAAATATTCCCAGCCCTAGTACAATCACTAATTAGTTACCCACTCATTGAGTGGTCAAGCATTAGGCGCATCGTCGGTGCCCTGGCGGCCATGTGCATGATCTTCGCCCTACTAATGGGCATACTACCCACAGTACTAAACTCAGTGGGTTTAACGGCGGTGATTGCTTAATCCTAAATGCCTTCAGTGCACCACCTCCTTTGGCAGGTTTTATTAAGGCACAAGACACCGCCTAGACAATTGGGTAATGTTTTAATTTGCTTGTTGGTTTGTTGTTTCATGCCTGGTAAGGTTTTGGTTGTTGGTGTTGTGGTTGCCGTTGTTGTTATAGCCATTGCCTTGATCCTACTGATGCATCCATTCGCCTCGAAGCCGTCGGTGGCTTACCTAACCGTTAACGCCCCATACGCATTCTTGAGACCTTTGGGGAGTGGGCAGTACGAACTATTCTACTACGATCAACAAGGCAATTTACACGACTTAGGAACATACAACGTATCCAGCACAGTATTGAATGAGGCAGTTAATGAAATCAACTCATTCAACCAACAGAATGCCGGAACAATCATTAATGGGCAAAACTTCATACCATTAAGCTACGAAGTGGTTATAGGAAACTCAACAGGAGTAGTAAAGATACCGATACAGGGAAACACAATACTGCTGGATAAAGTCAACCCAGGATACTGGACAGTACTGGTAACAGACCAAAACGATTTAACAAAACTAGCATACGCACTAGACGTAGGATACAAAGAAGCAGCAACAGTATCAGGAACATCAAACCTATGGTACCAACAAGGAGTAGGAACAATATTAACCGAAACTTTTGATTTAGGTAAGTATGCACTCAATCCATCCTTCGCAGGAGCAAATTTGATAATAACTAATAATGGAACATTTATTCCATTTGCATACATGCTTGGTACTAACCAAAATTCCTATAGCTATCAGTTGACTTTCGTAGAACAATCTGACACTAATGTTTATAGCTAGTCTCTAAGAAGGTACAGTTAACTCATATGGAACTCCGAAAGTAGCAATAACCCAATCTAAATACATATAACCAAAGCCCCCGCCTGAACCAGACGCAATAAATATATATGGCTGATTCAAATAATTAGTTATATTTTCAATCAAAGGTTCTATTGTAGGAGCATTAGGATAATTTTCCTTGTATCCAAATGTTCCATCAATAAAACCGTTTTGTAAATTTATTTCTTGATAGTTATTCAAAGCTACAGAATTTTCGGCTTCGAATGCTGTTTGATATGCGTTTTGGTAACTTGTCGCTAAGTACGTTGATGGTGGTAATGGTGATAACGTATATGCACCTATAGATGGAACATACTGCATTGGTAAGTTATTATTGTAAATGTTTCCATTAACCATGAAGTAAACATTTAATGCATTTTGACCACTTTGATCTGGAGAAAACCAATAGTATGTATAAAGTACTCCATAGTACATATAATTTTGATTATTTTGCTGATCCTGTGGAGCAAATGGTATGTAGCCGGTGCTTGTCGTTGCCCAGAGTCTGTCATCGAATGACTAATCGGCAACATTGATTCCCCTCAATTGGTCCTTATAATTTGGTTACGCCTGCGCTGGGTATTTAAGTCGTTGCTGGGAAGCGAGCCAATGGGCTTTACTAAGCATTTACTTGCTGGTGTTTTTGGTGCCCTACTCTTCCTAGCCCTCTACCTGCTCGTCGTTTGGTTTCAGTTTCGCCTGATTGGTAGCTCCACGTTCATGCGTAGCCTCGGCCCGTACTCACCACTCGTGGTTCACATCGGTCACGTTGGGCTTGACCTGGTGCCGGTAATCATTGACGCCGTTGTTTTGGCAATGCTTACCCTAACCAGCCTTGGTTCTTTGAGTGAGTTGGTTAGGGCTTTGGAATTAACGGTAGTTGTCTCGGTAATCATCGCCTCAACAACCTCACTGGCCTACCTGCTGATTATTCACGGCTTGAGCGGCTTGTCTATCTACGAGTTTAGCTCACTCACGATATTTACAGCGTTGATGACCGACGTAATTGCAGTAATGGCAATATGCATGCTGATTAAAGCCAAGGAGTGCCTAAGGCCCAGGGCCCTAGCCCTAATAACATACGCCAACGCATTAATCATTGACTACCTAATCGATTCATTAAACTCAACGGTTATCGCCGCCATGAAGGGATTAGAACCAGTGATTGGGGCCTTGGGGCCGGTGGATGGCTTAGTGATTGACCCACTACTGATCATGGCGATGGCTTACCTAACCCTCCGCTTAACTCGTAATAAGTCGTAACTACCCTTAACATGGTGCTTTTAACCTGGGCGGCGGATCATTGAGATTGGGTGACTAACATGTCAATGCCCAGATGTCCAAGCCACCTATCACCCGACCACAGAAGGCGCCCAGTGGCGTTACCCCTGTTGAGGCTGGCGCAAAGTTTTTCGGTAATATCCCTGATAGGTTTACCTTGAGTGATGTGCATTTGCCGAGGGTTATCGCGGTAACCGTACCCCAAATACTCGATTGATAATTAACATCGACTGCGCATGCAGCACAACATGCTATGCGATTATTCGACCAATCCACTACGTAAAAAATCAGTAAATCACCAGGGTTGATGGCAAACCTACCATCAAGCCTAACCTTACAGCCACCGCATACACCTGAGCAGTTATCTACCTTAATCAACCAACAATTCCGCATCATAAGCAAACCGGCCTTTGTAGTTACTGAAATCAACCTCAACACTCGCAGACAGCACTCAACTTAATGCGTGCCTGATGAATACGTGAGCATATGCAGGAAGGTGTCGAAATACCCAACACTACTCCTAACCAGTGGTGACTACGGTGAGTGGGTTAGGGAGTTCTGGAGGGAGCTTAACCCCGGGCGAGAAGTTAATCGTGGCCAGGGAGATAGCCAAGGCACTGGAGTTTCCGGGCATTAGGGTTGGTGAGGATGATGTTAGGCGATTAATTCGCGAGCTCGATAATGGTAAGATCCCCAACCTAGGCTTTAGGGTCATGGCCATACTATGCCCATGCGAAGACCCACTACTGATGAATTATAGCCCGAGTGATTACGAGAGTAACTGCAGGGAATGGAGAATGAAACACGAGGCCTAAGGCCCCGCGCAACCATTATCGTATTAACCACCAGCACTATTTAACGTTTGAAAGTATATATCAATGGCATTGCAGGGCACGTGAAGAAGAGAGTTAGTGGCGTACTTCTCAGCATAGTTCCACATTAATTGTATGCAGGATGTCTTATAACCCAGTAAGTTTAACAATACGTTAAGCATCGTTGCATCATGCCTAGGCTTAAGTATTAAAATAGCCATGTTATTGCTATTTAAAGGCCAGGAACCCTCTTACTAAGAATCCCCAGATTATCCCTAATGAAATTAGCAAGAATTAGGCATGGGTTCAAGCCATCCTTAGATCTGCAGTCCTCAAAGCCCATTGAATGAGAATAGAAAGTAGGCTAATATACTTAACCTCAATTAATGAACCATTAACTAAACCGCTTTAGCAATGTGTTTTTCGTTAACTCACACGGCGTAGTGCATCCCAATTAAGTGTTCATACTCCACTAATCCCAATAGTTGGGTGGGTAGTTTGTTCATGAACTCCTCATGACTCTTCCTAACCATTTCGCCGTTGTTAATGCTCCCCCTGTCTAGTAGGTATAGGAAGAATTCGTGGTACAGTATTCGCGTGACTTCGTCACGGGTGACTACAATGTCTAGGTTAACCCTCTTGTATCCTTCTAAGTGTCTCCTGCAGTTTATTGTGAGGGCTAGTGGGTGTGCGTAGTACTCCCTTTGGCATGGATTCCAAGGGATGCCTAGGCTGTTGATGATTTGTGGGTGTAGGTCGTAGACTGGTTGGAACCTAAAGCCATTAGTCTCATCAGGCTCACACTCAAATAGTCCACGTATGAATTCCCAGAATTTATTAACGGCGCTGCCCTTTATGAAAATATCAACATCACCAACATCGCCACAGCACTTTAAGCCTGCGAGGCACTTAGCAACACCACCAATGATTATTACATCATTAAGAACGCCCAATTGGGAGGAAACCCTCTTAATGCAATCAATGATGTAACAGCTCTCTCTAGGAAGACCCGACCTGCATTGAGTACCTTGACCCATCAAATACCTAGGCATCCCACCCCTCAAAAACTTCATCACTACCTAAACCAAGCGTTACTCCACGACAACCAGGAAGGAACCCTGCATTGGGCTCCTCGGCGTTATTAAAAATATGATTGTTAAATCGTCAGTTATTTGGGATAGAAAGACTTATGAAAAGCCTAGTAGGACCTCGAACTCTTAAGACCTCAACACAGTAGGTGGTTGTCTAATGGGTTGGTGATCGAGTTCATTATGAAACCATTGAAATGGCAACCAACGAAAAGGGGCTAATAAGTAAGGACAAAGCCCTAGATGCGCTAGGGATTTGCTTGTGAGCATTGAGTATGAAGAGAGATATCACAGACAAGGGTTGTAGAGAACTTGATAAATTAATAACTACCAAATACCGCGAACAGGATAAGGGATAATATTTCAGTTATTTTATCCGATAGTTTTATGTATTTTTTACTTTCGCTGTACTAGTTAAAAATGATAAGTGATACGATTACTAAGGTACTTGGATACCTTACGGAGTTCTTTGTATCGTTGTTATGGAATATTTCAATTACCATTGCATTTATTCTAATAGCGCATGCGCCTAGTTGTCTCAGCAGTATACCCATTTTTACATATAGTCCATTCTACTCGTCGCTTCTTCGATTAATACCGATTTATTACGTGGGTCTATTAGTGGTTGGTTTCGTAATCGCGCTTGCTACGAAAATCGAAATCGTTGGGTCACTCTGTAGATCCTACCTGCTTTACGGTGTAAGTTTCGACTTACTCGATTGGGGTGATGCCATAACCCTATTACTAAGTCTCATAGTGCTGTTATTAATCATCACATGATGAGTACTTTAGGTAAGCTTAGCAATTGCCATTAATACTGCGTTAAGTGCCATTGGAGTTAATGAAGCATTCGTACAAGCATGCTACTTAACCTGCGGGTGTCTTTAACTGCATTAGTGAGATTGTGTATAAGATTAACAATCATTAATCTCATCGCATCATCCTAAAAATAAACACGGTTCAAGCCTAAGATACCACCTCAACTACCCCATGCCTTAATTACTAATAATGCTCTAAGGGCTTGTTAATCACTCAGTGAAGTCCTTCTCTGGGCATTTCCGTAACCATAAACATAGGTGAAGTCATACGCTAAACCACCAATAATTCACCAAAATTCTTATATAGAGATATACATTAGTATGGTGTACGCATAAATAATTTTTCAATATCCTAATTAAAATCTTCTCTCACTGTGACGTACATGAAATGAAACATTAAGAGTCTCCTAACGTCAGCCATACACTCCACCCTATAGAGGACCAATTACCTACTTAAGAGCGAGAGAGACCTACGAAGTGATCCTTCAAGTCCTCAAGGAATTAAGCCAGTCAATGCCTGGACCAACAAATATTACGGCAAATATACCTTGAATGATTTCCCAGACTTTATGATCTACTTTCTCTTAAGTTCAACGTTACCATGAAGATAGAGAGGCACAATTAAGAAGTATTTTTTATTTTAGACCCTTAGAACGCAAAAATTAAAAATACCTCTACGATTAAGTATAATAATGATAAAAGATGTAAAAATATCTAAGTCAACTCAGCAAACCACGGAAAATAACGCTAAAGATCAAGACTTCATAGTCCCATACTTGTTAGAAACTTCTCAGGAATATATTTCTAATGAAGATTACGAAATTAAAGAACTTAAGCTTAATGATTATAAAAATTATTATTTAATTCCTAAAGAAGTAAAGTACGTAGAGGGGCGAATGCCATGGAACCCATGGCAGCACGCTCAACACCCCAAACCTGCAGTACTTGTAAAAAGTAAAGGATGCGTAGACTTAAATGCGCTCCTTTCAAGCTACGTTGATTTAAGATGGGAAGGTGATTTTGCTTTAATTTACAATAAAGTAACTTCATTAGTTTTCATGAGTAGCAGAGGTATTCATGATTTAATAATGTCCATGCTTAAGAGACCTGTTAAAGAATTAAAGGAAAAATATCCGCATATTTATGAGACCTTACTTATTAATGTTAAAGGGTGCCAATGATGCTTTTTAATTTAAATGCTGATAAAGCACCTTGGCCAAAAACACCCCTTATTATTCAATTTGAGATAACATCATCGTGCAATTTGAATTGCATATATTGCTATGCAAAGCCGTTCACGAATAAGATCATGAGATTTGAGGACTTTAAATATTTAGCTGATAAGACTTATAATGAGGCAAAACCTTTTGAATTTGGCATACTTGGTGGTGAACCATTCCTTCACCCTCAAATATTAGATATTATTGAATATTCGCTAGGAAAATTCCCTAGCGTAGGAATAAGTACTAATGGAACTTTAATATGGAAGCTAAGTAAAGATGATTTAATAAGGTTAAAGTATGCTGTAGAATCTGGATTAGATTTACAGATATCGCTTGATTCTCATATATCTAGTATACATGATGCCGTTAGAGGATCTTTTAATCTTACATTAAAATCCCTCTACGTTTTAGAGAAATACAATATTCCGTTCACAATAGGTATAGTAGTGACGAGTGTAAATGCTCCTACATTAATCGAAACTGTTGAATGGTTAATAACAAACTTTAAAAATATTGAGAAGATTCATTTTGAAAATGTTATGCCCTCAGTAATTATGGATAGGGATTTATACTATAAATTAAGGCTAAAAGACCCCATAAAGTTTTGGCGTTCTATAACGCCTAAACTTGCTGAATTGAGTAGAAAATATAATGTATATATTGATTTACCTTTTACAAATAACGCTAATCTTCACTATGTTATGCAGAATATTAACTATGGACTATGCCTAGCTGGGATTACAAGGGCTATTGTAAAGGTGGATGGTACAATTGTACCTTGTGAATTGGTCCATACACTTAAGTTAGGCAACTTATATAAGGAGGATTGGCATACGATATGGGAAAGGGCACGTAAAATTATGTTAACTATTAACGAAAAAATAGTAAAAGGTCTTCAATTAAAAGGCTATGGACTATGCAGATTAATGAATTTAGAAAAAATAATTACCCCCAATGATATAGAGACCTTTTAATAAAAAGGCAATTCTAATTCCATTTGTAAATTTTTGTCTATTTAAGTTTCATAGTCTCTAGCGGGAGTTTGCGTTATTATCTATGTCCTAATTAATACTAGACAATAAGCCCGGCAATACTAACACCCCCATCATCAATATCATGGGAAAATTTCTAAATAATTTCAGGAAAAGACTTGAAAAATCGTATAATCCACGACGCAAACAATCGCAGGCGCTTACGTCGTGACTCCGTGGGCTTTCACGAAGTCGTTAATCGTGGCTTCGTGAGAAATTATTCTACCGTGGCTAGCCAACTGGGTGGGGTTCTACGTATGGTTAACTCCGGTGGGTCGTGGTTTTTCGTTTCATGGTGTTGCGGTGTTCACGACTTTCCGTGTGCTCACGTAAATAGCCCATCCATTCACGGCTTGTGTTTGGGTGGTTGGGCCTTTTAAGGTGTCTTCATTGTTTTAATGATGCGTTTGTGGTTCCTGGTTTTTCATGCCGAGCCTAGGGACTTGGTGTTTAATAGGAATGCGGTAATTGGCGCTGCGGAGGTTTGGGTTGATGTGGGTAACTGCCTCGTTGGGGTTGGTGGTGTTGATTACGTGGTGGTTGGGGTGGGGGTGCTTTCCAAACTGGTTGATGCGGCTAGGGAGGGCTTTAGGGCGAGGACTGCCTACCCACCAATGCTCATGAACTCCACATCCTACTTCCTGGCTAAGCTCGGATTACCCAGGTACATGTACAAGGTCATTGCCGCAGACCCCTGGGTTGTGCCGTTCAAGGCGGTTGGTGACTTGGGCCTTGTTAGGAATATTGCCTACCTACACGGCATTCTGGAGCTGGTTAGGGGTTGGGGTAGGGTTGGTAGGAAGACCTCATACACAATACACGCACTACTGAGGGCGTCAGGGTACAACGCGGATGAGGGGTTGGCATCGAGGGCTAGGCTACCGATGCCATGCAGGTTAAGGCTGACATAAACCCCCTTTTAAACCAAGCCATAGGCAATTACAGAGGTGATGAGCCCCCGAGGTAGAGCACCCGGGGTTCGCCCGGGTGAAGCCCTCGGTTTGGGTGATCCAACGCGGCCGCCCCCGTGGGTAGTGCGGAGGCTTGGGCAATGAGGGGCTCATTGACTGCGCATGCGGTCAATACCTCGGTGATGTCGATGATAGCAACAAAGCCACCTAGCCACTCACTCCCCAAGCCCGCCCCGCGCCCACTCCCTCCCCACACCCCTTACGAGCTAGTGCCGAGGCCTCCCTGGTTAGGGGGGCTCTCGGCACGTGAGGTTGGGCTGTTGGGCTGTAGGGAGCCTAAGCCCCAGAGCCGAGTGCCGAGGGCGCCACCTCGGTCGGCGGATATGGGGCCATGGGATCCACACCCGCCACCGAGGATGGCGGGGGGTGGGGCGGGGTGGGTTTGGGGATTGTAAGATGCAATTACTTCCAGAAGACCCTGGGCTAGAAAGAACAATAGGCATTTATTGCGTGGTTTATGTGGGATGCTGTTTCACGGGTACGTGAAACAAGCTACCAATGAAAAGGCCGAGTAGCGAAGGAATTTGGTGTGGGGAACCCTAGGCATTGCTGAACAAACGCCTTTAACCACCCCGTGGGCCTCCCCGTTGGGGCGCCAACCCATTGGGTGGTACGGCCCCGCGGGGACAGCCCACGGGGCGATTCAGCATAAGGTGGTGGGCATGGCAGGGGAGGTAGAGAGAAAAATGGGTAACTCAAATCAAAACAACGGGGAGGGGGTGGGCCAAAGGCCCAACAACCCAACAACCAAGCCAAGGGCGGGTGGGGAAGAAATACCAAACAAACCGCCACAAGCCATAGATGAGGAGACAAAGAAAATTCTTGAGGAGGTTAGATCAAGAGTAATGAGTAAACTGGGTGAAATAGATAATGTATTCAATAGGGTGATTGAGGATTTAACGAGGTTTAAGTATCATTTAGTATCCTTAGCGGAGAAGTACGCGGAGAATGCTGATAATATTAAGGCGTTTACAGAGACGGTTGAGGAAATAGTGCAGTACGTGGATAGGGTTAAGCAATGGTACAAGGATAAGGTCTATAGTGAGGTCATTAGACTATTTAAGAGCTTTAGGGACGTTGAAATAAGAATAAGGAAGAAGGGAATAACGATAAGAGGAAGATACGTGACGATAAGTGCTTCTAAAGCTGGTAGAACTGATGGTGGAATTACAGTGAAGTTTATAATTAAGGGTATCGGTAGTATTAATGTTAATGCGCTTCCTTTAATTCCAGAGCCAATAAGGATGTCAATACAAGTAGGGCTTATGAACACTGACGGGTATATTGATAAGAGAGGAAATCGGCCATGTATGAAGACTTCACACTTATGGCAAGTTATTCTATGGCTTCTCGCGTTCCCAGGAAAAACCACTGTTAGAATTGAGCTTCATGTAAATAAGAAAGAAGTGAAAGTCGCATGGACGTTGAGATCCCTTAACTACGCGTTTAAGATGAAACCTCAACCTCAGGATACCCTAGATCCTCTACTTACTATCTTTGCTGCAATATTGGGTGATGGCACAATCACTAAACCTCGTAAACTTCGTGTAAGTTTTGCGACGTCAAAGGAGACATTATGGAAAGAACTATTAGAGGGATGGCATAAGCGTAGTATACGTAAATTAACGGTGGCGGACGTATACACGTCATATGCCGTTGAGGTACTTAAGAGGATATATCATGATGTTGCTATTAAAAGCCAAATATTGTTAGATATCTTGAGCATTCTGGCTATGCTTAATGATGCCGAAAAGATTAGGCGATTTTTTATGGGTTTAGAGACACGGTTTAAGAAGCCAAAATATAGCATTATCCTTTGTGGTAAAAAGTTTACGGTTATTCTTGATGGCGGTTATTTGCGTCTTGAGTGTGAAATTAAGCCTGATGAGGAAGCGAGGATTATTGAGTGTTTAAGGGCTAAGGGAATCGTTGCGCGTGCAAAGGGTAAGAGAAGTCGAATAGTCACGGTATCATCCAGTGAAGTGAGGAGGATGGTTAAGATGGATGAGAAATTGAGGGAAAGTATTACGGCAGTACTCTGCAAAAGGTATTACGACACGACAGATGAGAAAAAGAGACAAGCAATCAGAAGATACTTAATGGAACTCGCACCCATAGAGGGGGCGGCCGCAGCTATATATTAATGCCGCATGGCCCTCCGGCGTTTCTAGAACCTTCTTCCTGGCTTCCTTTGCTAGGTCTATCCACCAGTTTATGATTATTATGACCAGGTTCGTCTCCTTGGCCACGTCCTTTGCCGCCATGTTTAGGGCGTCCGCGTTGCCTCCATGTCCGTTAATGACGATCAGGTACCTAATGCCGTTCCTAGCTACCTCCCTGAATATGTCCCTGTAGAGCATGTATAGTGTCTCATTGCTTATGGATATGGTGCCGGGGAACTTATCGAGCACGTACGTATTCCCATACCAAACAGTGGGCAGTAGGAGCACGTTGGTCCTCTTTGCGGCCTCCTCGGCTATGTAAGTGGCCATTAACGCATCCGTACCCAGTGGTAAGTGTGGTCCGTGGGCCTCGACAATCCCCGTCGGTAGTAGGGCCACTGTCTTATCGACCTTTTCAAACTCAGGCCAGGTAAGTTCCCACCAACGCATTAACCATTGAATTGATAACGCCCTTAAATGCAATACCACCCAGGGTTAAGGATCCCAGTACTGCCTAGCCCTATCCCTAAGCGCCAGGGCTAGTTCAAGGACCTTCCTATAACTCCTCGACCTAAGTATTTCATTAACCACGTTAAGGTCTAGGTTGGCGTAGCCGTGAACCACCACGTTCCTAAAGTCCACTACGACCTGACTAGGGCCTCCTCCTCGCTCGTCACTAAACCCATATCTCTTAACCTCCTAGCAATTCCTGAGTAGCCCTCGGCAGTAACGCCCATGTTGGATAATAACCGTTGGCATAAGTCGATAAAGGCCTGCGCTTGAACCTGCAGCGCGTGTATTGACGCCAGTTGATCTCGCCAATTACTTAGATCATAACCGCGGTCAACAAATTCATCGAGTCTCCTAGTCATATCCTCGATAATACTCAGCAATTTATTTAGGATTGCCATCTCATCACCAGGGCCCTATCCGCATTAAACACCAGGTCCAACTTCCTGGCGTCAATAAGGAAGTCCTCACAAATCGAAGCCCTCCTATGCATCCTCAGCCATGCATCATCGCCAGCCATGTATAGTATTACGCCATCGCTGAAAACCTCATGAATCAGGTAACAATCAGCACTGTCGCTAATGGGCACTAGATCCACCTTGTCCGTACCCAGGTAATCAAATAGGTCAAAGAGTAGCCGTGAGTACCTACCCAGGTCAAGGCCTCCCACGAACTCCACCGCAATATCAACATCCTCACCAAAACCCCTCCTAACTATGGAACCAAAGAGAACCGCGTAGTAAATACCGTAGTTACCCCATGGAAACATCCTCAACCTGCTAATCACCGATTTATCAAGCATTAAGTCCAATCTAAGGATTACATACTTACTTAAAGTATTTACACTGGTAAGGTGAGCTTACTCAGTGGCCTTGTTGCACGGTAGAGTTAGGCCATGGATATAAAGGGCAGATGATCCAGGTAATAACCGCTACCAATTAAATTACGATGCCCGCAGGTCAATAATGCTCACCACCGCCAGACACAGTGATGGCTAACGAATTCACAAAAAGCAGTGTAGAACTGCCACGACGTATTGGGATTAGTATATGTTTACGAGGCAAGGTATAGGTGGTTGTAGATTATGTTGTGAAGTAATTAAATTATGTAATTATGTATGATGCGGCAAAGCCAATGAGTGACCCAATAATAGCGGTACCTCGCTTAAATCTGTCTCAGTGATTATCTCAGCAATAACGCCACTGACATCAGCGCCCAGGCAAGGATATCCAAGTTATATGTCATTAACACCCTCTGTAAACCATATTCTACGACACTGCCTTAACGCTGGGACTAGGCGCATTGCTAGGCCTGCGTACTGCCACCATAGTGAGTATTGCCAGGGTGATTATGTACAATGTCTTTGCTCGACTTGGCATGGTAATCGCTCTAATTACGGAGATTTTTTACTCCGCTATCCATAAGAATTGCTCCCTGACCCGTCTAAGCATGCCTCCATCGGTATTACTACGTTATTAATCTTCTCCTCGCCAATCGTGGTTGATGGCCCATGGCCTGGGTAAACAATGAAGTTGTCGGGTAGCTCCCTGTATAACCCGCACACGGACCTCCTGAGTCTATCCATATTGCCCCCAGGTAGGTCCGTCCTACCGACACTACCTGCGAAGAGCGTGTCTCCAGTAATTACGAAGTCATCCCCAATTATCGAGATTGAACCTGGCGTATGCCCTGGCGTGTGGATTACCCTTAGGTTAAGCGGTAGTTCTGAACCCTCACTGACGAACACGGGCTCCGGCAGTTTGGGTTTTGTGAATCCCCACCTTGTGGCCAACTCGTCGAATATCTTCTTCAATTCCCAATCAAGCCTATGTGCCATGAATGGAATGCCCAGTCGCTCGGTCAATTCCTTAACCGCACCCACATGATCAAAGTGCAGGTGTGTCGCGACCACGGCTAGGGCCCTCCTATTACTTAAGGCATTTAGTATGCTCTCGGCCTCATCCCCAGGATCAATGATTACGCAGGAATTACCATCACATACCAGGTAGCAATTGGTTTCGAGCGGTCCAACAACCACTACCTCAACGTTGAGCATTTAGGTCACTACACTTTGGCTTTGCCTGCCCATTATTGACCATACCTCAATCGCGCAGGCGAGTATTGATAGTGATTGTATTGTAGCCACCACGTAGTTCACGACAGACCTACTTATTAAAGCCAGTATCACGGTGGCTATGATGAGTAGGGTACTCACTAGCCACATATACCTCGATGCCCTATGCGTTGCAACACTCGTTAGTACTGCGTAGACACCGACCATGAGCGCCAGGGCAATTATTAAGGAGATTAGTGAGGCTATGAACTGCCCAATGAATAGCAGGATTATGCCGATGACCATCGCTGCTGCGAAGATTGTCGGCACGTAACCCCTCCCAAGGCCGCCGCGTATAAGTACAATGCCCAGGTATACGTATAGGCCTAGGATTAGGGCTAGGGTTATTAGGGCTAGTACGGCAATGTTACTGGGTATGTACAGCATGAAGTATGGCAGTGGTATGTCCGTGTATATGGTTAGGTAGCTGGTTATGAAGAGCCATAATAAGGATGCGAAGTTAACAATAACAAAACCAGTGTAGAACCAGACGAGCCTGTCAATAACCTTCGCGTTTAGGCCCATACTAAATAAACATACCCCCATATATCCCTTAAATGCTTTGCGGTAGTAGACGATATATAGTAATCCTTATAACAATCCATGTAAACCGTGTGGTCAGGTTATGAGTAGTAAATTGCGTGGTTACCTGGCAATGATTGGTGTCCTAGTTGCCTGGGGTTCGTCATACTCCATATCTAAGGTGGCCATGTATTACATGTCGCCCTTCGTACTCACGATGTATAGGTTCGGCGTTGGTGGGTTAGTTCTACTCCTAATTGGTAGGGGGTTGATGATAAATCGTAAGTACGTAATCAACGCATTACTAAATGGAGCCCTATTCGTGGTTTTCCTGAACATCGCCATCGAGTACAGCTCAAACCCGGCCCTGGTCTCGGTGCTGGTTTACACGCAGCCAATCTTCGTACTCATACTCTCAATTGCATTATATGGCGAGAGACCAACGGCTCTGCAGGTCGTTGGCATTGTACTGGCGTTTAGTGGCTTATTGATGGCCGTCGGTGTTTATAGTTTCGATATTGGCGATGCCATAGCGATACTTGGTGGTTTCATATGGGCATTGGGCACCCATTACTATAGGAGGAACCTGGTTGGTGAGGACCTAATTAAATTGAATGCCTCAATGGCGGTCATATCGGCATTAATAGCGGCGCCAACACTCATCATCAACCCACACATGGAATTAACACTAAGTGCCGTTGCGTGGGGCATAGTTGTCGCATTGGTGGCCCAGGTAGTAGGCTTCCTGCTTTGGTTCCTCGGTGTTAAGGACCTTGGCCCCGTGACGGCAAGTTCAATGTCGATACTCGTACCTGCATCCGCATACTTATTCGCCCTATTAATACTCGGTAAGGTACCCACGGAAATGGAGGTAATAGGCTCTGCAGTAACACTAATTGGCGTCTTAGTATCGCAATTAAGGGTTTAGCGAGTTTCATTGGCCCTGCAGGTTCAGGGTTTCATAAATAACCTGCTGGCCGTTGGTAAATACCGCCTCTGCCGTGTTTATGCCGTAAATCCTGGAATCGCCATTGTAATTCACGGTGCAATTCCCAACCCTTAGTACTACACCTACGTAGTGCGTCCCATTACTGATTATAGTCAATAGTGCGGAGCTCCCAGGCAATACAGCGCATCTACTGCTTGACGTGAACTCAGCATTGTTAATCACGACGTATGCCAACTCCACGTATTCCGTACCTGAATTGACTATTATAAACGTAACATTACCCTGAGACATACTCGGACCCTCAATGATCACCTTCACGCCAAATGACTTCGATGCATTACCGGCTATCTCAAATATCCAAGCAGCGATTGCTATGACCAGTGTTATGGCGACCGCCACGAGTATTATTGTCGTTACTGTATCGCTCAATCCCTCACTCATTGTAGTTATTAAATTTCAATTCCCCTTAATAAGCATTATTCCTAATTAAGGCTATAGACCTCGTCAACCGTAAAACATATGTTAAGTTTAAATATATTGTAGATTAAAATCGGCGTTAGGGCCTAACTTTGGCATTCATTGGTATTTATACTCATACTATATAGCGTTAATTTATAATTCCATAACGTACAAAGGTACGTCAAGGCTCAGGGCGCATGGACCAATGACCCACGCCCAGGGTATAAACGACCTCCTAAATATAACCAATTCTATGGTAAGTAACTGCTGTGGAGTTAATGCTCGCCTTGAATGCATTATGTACGTGTTGGTGCGATGCTGCTCTCCATTAGCCTGGTCATTACCTTCGACGTTAATTCGTAGGTCGCGGCTATGTTTGAGTTCAGAACCCTCAATTGATTGCTTATGAAGTCAAGCCTGTCAACCATTTCCTTATGCATACTATCTATTTCTTTACGCAAATCATCAATCTTTCTACCCAACTCATCAAACCTAGCATCAATTTTCTTACCTAACTCATCCATCTTATTGCCTAGCCCATCTATTTTCTTGCCTAAATCATCGAGCTTACTCATCATTGCATACATGAGTATTAACTCCGCGTCCTCCCTGGAGACCTCCTTCCTACTAATCCAACCAGGTAGTTGGGCAATAACGTAATCCACACCTTTACTAAGTAATAGACTCATTAGCTCGCTTAAGTCCATAACCCATTAATAATGACCCTTCAGCATTATTTAAGCCTTCCTTTAATGAGTAATTGCTACGCGATAAATGAATCATAAATCAAGGATTTACGCCTAAAGTACAATTAATTATCACGGTATATCGCAATTGCTTCAGTAAAGTACTGTTGGGTCCCTTCTAAGCGATGCTTCCCAAAACATTATCTCGAAATTAACACTATCCCTAAACGCCCTCTCCATGTCCGGCGTTACCCCGCACTTATCCAGCGTCCTCAATATAGCCTCAACCCTAGACCAGTAATCATTTGACGCGTAGAATTCAGCCCATGCATTAAATATTGAGTTACCTGTGCCAACAACGTACTTACCAATTTCGTAATAACCCCACATGCATGGCGCCCATGCCGCGAGGAATTGAGGCCAACCCAACGATGCATAGTAATGCAGGTGCTTCGTGTATGCGTAGTTGACTAGGTTAAACCCCGTATTATTAACCTCATCCTCCGTTATCGATAAATCATGAAACAACCTCTCATGAACCTCTGCACCCCTCTCAACGTTACTGAATACTGCCGTTAGTATGTCGATGGCCTCATTAAGTGGTGCCTTACTCGCAGCCTTAATCACGGCCTTCTGCATCTCCCTCACGTACTTCGTGTCCTGAATTAAGTAGTATCTGAACACATCCATTGGCAGTGAACCATTCCTGAGCCTCTCAACGAACTCATGCCTAGTGTACTTATTCCATAGATCACCCACTAAGTCCCTAAGTCTCTCATGGGTACTAACCATACGTTTAATCCCATAATCACCCAGTTATTAAATATTATTAACAAACTTATTGAACATTAGAACCGCATTTGCTAAGTTCGTTAATTACATCTATTGGATTCCTCTCAATGATCCTCCTCCTAACATACCTAACCCTTTCACCACTCCTCTTATCAACACCCTCAAGCTCAACCCATGCCCTGACTAGGCATGTGCCCAGGGACTCCCAGGTGAGCCTTGGACCACCCAGAGCCTTAATTACGTCACCTATGTGCGGAGTACTCTCCGGCGGAACCGCCCTACTCCTTTGGGCTATTTCCACGTGGTAATTATTGAAGCCAACCCTAACCCTATAAAGCATGTACCTGGCAACATCACGGCAGGAATCATTAAGCGGGATAACCCTAGCGTCGAAGTAAAGGATCCTATTAAGGGCGTTACTCACGATAGCTGACGCCAACCCAGCCATCGAGCTTACCAACTTGTACTCACGGCCATTAAATGGCATGTAACTAAGGAGGAATACGTTAATCTCATCACTAATCACAAGCGCGTACTCACCCGAGAAGGTCCTCATCAACTCCGTAGCCGCCCTAAGCAATGCCCTATGAACCCTCTCATCCCTAGGCCAGGTGAAGTCCCTAAGGGCCTTGCCAAAGCCGGCCCCATCAAGCCTAATGACCATCGGCGGCTTAACGATGCTGGTGATTACCCTGGAGTCAAAATCCCTCTCCAACTCCACGGGATTAGCACTAACTAGCAGACTAAGCACGTCAACACTACCCATTAAACTCACGAACTAGTCAGGAAGAAGCCATTTAAAAATAAGCCCATGAACAATCAACGTAAAGCAATTGATATAACTAACGAAGCATTTTAAGTGAACACCCGTGTATACTGGATGCCAAACATGCCATATACGTATGAGAGCTGTGCCTATGCTTATGCTACTATGGGTATAAACGGTGGATCTCCAGGTTGTTCATCAATAACAATAACAGGTTGATCTCCATGTTAGTCTCATTATCAAACTTTAAAAATAGTCCATTGCTTGATAATTCTATAGGTGCTGCCCTATGGATGTGAAGAGGAAAAGGTTGATCCTTAAGTATATCTATGCCTCAGTTATAATCTTATTTTTCAGTATACCAAGTGCCATGTATGGAGTATTTTCATCAATGTTTCCGGAGCCTAAGTCCTTACTTTATGCGTTTAAAGAAACAGTTATACCTCCTCCTACGTGGGAAGTTGTATCATTTATCCTGTATGTCATCGCATCCTTCGCGCTGGATTTAGTGTTAATACCGTACCTGTTCCGTGACGTGGGTATTAATAACTACATAAGTGCGGTGGTCTATATATTACCCATGTTTCTAATAATGCTCGTAGCCACTCTACAATCTATTTACGTTAATATATGGGCAGCCTATACTAACCTATACGCCGCAGCCACTGGTCATGAACCTGGCGGGGTGATTGTGCCACCTGCATCTCCACAGAATGAGTTAGCTTGGCAATGGTTTGGGACTGGCGTGTCTGAAGTTTATTACGCGTTACTAACCTTCTACACTATACCCGTGGCCTTCGCCGTTTGGTTTGCCCTGGCTTACGTAACCCTCCTTTGGTCGAAGAGGTACATGGCTAAGAGGACCATTAAGGCGTTGACACCTAAAAAGAGTTATTAACGGGCATGGCTTTATCAAATGAGTGATGTGAAGCGGGGACGGATCTGATGGATGAGGAACCCAAGACCTGCGCGCTGATGGATCCTCATTAAGTTCCTGCAGTTGAGATGTGTAAGGTTTTTAGATTGGGTAAGGATGTATGATTTGGCGTGGTAGTGTGATAATTAATGATAGATTAGCAATGGCTAGGAGTTATGTGAATATTCTGAGGTCGATCAGGGATAGAGTGAGGTCCATCGATGATTTAAATAGGGATTTAGTGCTTAAGGACGCTGTTGAGCGTTACCTGCACCTGGCCGTTGAATCCCTTATTGATGTTGGTATGAGGCTGTGCTCAATTCTTAATCTTAGTAAACCCGAGAGGTATAGGGATATTGCAAGAATATTGATGAACGCTAACATCCTTAGTGATGAAACTGGTAGGCTGTTTGAATTGTGGATTGGCTTTAGGAATGTGCTTGTCCATGGTTATGCCGTGATAGATCCCGAGAGACTGATTGAGACTTTAAATGAGATTGACGAATTAGATAGGGTAATTAACGAGATTAGTAATTTTATTAGGGATAAGTCGATAGATCCTGCAGATAATCAGTCCATTAATAGTAGTGGGGAATTGACGAATTTAATTAATAAGGCAAGGCAGGTATTGGAGAGGTTGGACTTCGTGGTATTCACATACGTATTCGGATCAAGAGCAATCGGTAGGGTACACCCAGGAAGTGATATCGATATTGCCATATTCACGAATAGGGAGTTAAGTTGGAAGGAGTTCGTGAGCGTTATGATTACCTTAGAGGATGTGCTTGGGCTTAAGGTCGACCTCGTTCACCTTAATAAGGCACCGTTATTACTGACATACGAGGCTGTAAGCAGGGGTGTCCTAATCCTAGATAGGGACCCTGAAAGGAGGATTAACTTTGAGGTTAAGATGATTAAGGAGTTCCTGGACCTTAAGCCGAGGCTCGCCCGGTACTATAGCACATTACTTACTCGTGGTTAACAATAGTAGTGCATTATTAATTGCAGGGAGAATTTTAAGTGAACAGCTAAGTAAAAAATGCCAAAGGTATTAAGAGTGGTGGTGATTATGCATAGCTCGTTCAAGGTGTGGGTTTCAATATTACTTTTAATAATAGTGGTGGCTCTGGCGATAACTGCCTATTCCCTAGGTTACTTAACTCCAAGTATTGTAGTTAATGTTGTTGTTGGTAAAAAGCCCGTGAATGCCTACGTCCAGGTCTTCGCCGTATTACCGCCAGGCCATAATGAATCGCTGATCGAGGTGTGGAGCGGCACGGCATCCAATGGGGTGGTTAGAGTGCCCATATCCGTACTTAGTAAAATAGCGAGTGAGTGGGTTGCCAAGGGTTACGGCAGTGAGGGGGTTGGTATTGAGGTCGTGGTTACCTACGTGAATGGTTCAACGGTTTACTACGACATGATGTTCACAACGTATGAACCAGGTACGCTATTAAGCACGATAAGTAACCCAATGCTTAGCATGGCTAGGCTAAACTACATGACAGTAAGCCTGAACCTCACCAATACCTATCAATTAGCAAAGGCATTAACTAAACCGCAGGTACCAACACCACCAGCGCCACCCGGGTGCTGGTTGGGTCAATATAACATCTAAATCCTGGCAAACACCCATCATAAAGATACCAATAGCTTGGGTCTACGACAATGTACCAAACTACCTAGGAGGCACGCTTGGCGCGTATTCTACACAGACAACAACCGCAACCGTGTACTTCTATGCCTCATGCCTCTGTGGGGTTAGCCCAGGGAGTCTCGACATCAGTTACCTACAAGTTCATTGGATATTCAACACACACAAGTTCCTCAAATTGGAATCAATTAGCCTTTGGAAAAATCCAGCCAACGGCCCCAAGTGCTGGTTTTCTGTATCAAAACGGTACAATAGGAGTTGCCACACTACAATTGTACTGTATAACGGGTCCAACTAATCAATACGCATATGAAGCCTTCGTAGCCTCAATATCGAATGGTATAGGTACATCCTCAGATATTACCTACTTAAACGGATTCTTGAGCCAGTATAAGGCGTATACTGGTTATAGTCCTCAGTATGTGCCGTTTGATGAAATATACATAGGTGGTGGTAAGACATATGACTACTGGTTTAGTAATGTCCAGGCATATAGCCCACCCTTCGGCTTCAGCGGTACAATACCAGTGGGTTTAATAATAGCATACATAGCCCAGGCACTGGGTAAATACCTCAGCATCCCTGGCTTCATATTAGCTAACCTCGCGGCCGGCATACAGATAACCACAACGAACACAAACATAATAGAGATATCCATTGCCTACACATCATCTAACTATGGTAGTGGCGACCTATTTGTTGCTGCTCTCCCAGTTAAGTATAGTAGTTCTTCGGGAAATTATTTCTATTATCCGTTCATTCTCGGCTTTAACGTTACTGGGCTGGGTAGTTACTCAAGTGGTACGTCCATTTATGTTGATGGGCCTGGCGTCATTTTCAACCCATGCATACCAATTAACTCCTATAACTGGACGGTCTATGTTTCGATAGGCAATTCACCATTGTTAGTGCCCGGCGGCACAGTGACAGCCACGGTCTATAACTCCCAGGGTTCAATTGTTTGGAGTGGCACATTCACAATACCGACAAACATCGATGGCAAACCACCTCACCAACCCGCCGTCGTTAGTATACCCTGGACCATATTCAACTACGGTGTACCCTACAATACGTATTACATTAAGTTCAGTTATAATGGCTATACCACACCACAAGGCTCTATAAGGTATGGCTCATCAACCACGACAATAACGATATACGCCGAACTCCAAAGCTGTGGTCCATGATTATGGTTTAAAGAAGGTATTTAATGATAAATTATTTCGGGATTAATTGCGTATCCCTTCACTTACCCACTAATGCCAGGGCATTTAATACCGCCTTACCAACCTTTAACACAACATTCCTCAACTCACTGGCTGTTAAGAACCTTCCAGCCCTGCCCTCGGTTAGGTTATTACTAACTATAAGCACGGCTGCCGTCTTTACGTTCTTTATAAGGCCCAGTAGGAATAGTATTGCGGTCTCCATTTCAACGCCCAGGAAGCCCCTCGAACCAAGTACGTTGACTAGGTCCTCCTCTGCATAAAAAGCGTCACTGCTATAAACTGGGCCGACCCAGGGCTTCAATCCAGCGGTTTCGAGGCTTCTTATTAACTCGCTCATTAGGTGGTAATCCGGTACTGCTGGGTAAGCCATGAAGCCGCCTAGGTACTGCGTGTATATGCCCCCGTAATTATATGCGGATCCCGTGGGCACAATTACATCGCCAAGTCCCACCTCCCTCCTCAGGGCTCCCGTGGTCCCAAGCCTAATTATGAACCTGGCACCCATGCTTATTAACTCCTCAATCACGATAGCAGCCGAGGGTGCTCCAATCCCGTGGGTTGCCACAGTAACGTCAACGTTATTGTACTTACCCGTGTACGTTATTAAGCCCCTATTCTCATTAACGAGCCTCGCACTAACGAGTAACTCACTTAATTGCCTAGCCCTCTCGGGGTCACCAACTGTTATGACCCTCTCCGCTATGTCCCCGGGATTAACCCTTAGGTGTATTGGCATTGTGTCACCTCATCATGTCGAGTAAGGGTGTCCTGCCAAAGTCCCCGAGGTCAACCTCAGCCTCACTGCCTGGGTATGGAATTAACCTAAGTCCGATTGACCTACGCTTAATACTGGCTATTGCATGCAGGTCATTGATTAATTCCCTAATTAGTGGTACTTGACCGCTTGGTATTGGTACCATGTCAACGCCAGCAACGCAGGTTGTTGTGTACTTGACCAGTTTGGAGAAAGTGATTAGGCCTTCCCTAGTTCTAGCCTTTAATTTCTCATCCTCAGCCAGTGGTAGCATTACTTCGTTGAAACCCGTAACCCTGAACTGGCTTGACACTTCCCAAATGGCCTTGTTCAACTTATAAATCGCACCTAACGTACCAGGCCCACCAAACCTAATTCCGTAAATCCTCTCAACCGTATCCACGACGGATTCCTCACCCCACGGTGACAATGAAGCATCAATGCCCAGGTAATCAGCACTTAGCTCGTTAGCTATCTCCTTACCAACGTCATCAGCAATCCCAAACACCCTAACTAGGTCATTACGTAAATTACGCTCATTACTTAACCCACTTGGGTACAGTATTGATAGGGCTATCCCATGACTATTATTGAGGTTTACTGAGTCGGGGTAGTAAGGCGTGAGTATTGCGGCGCCTATTAACGCTGCCATTCTCCTTGATAAGGCCCATTGATTGAGCTCCACGAGCCTCCTGAGAACACTCGTGAAGAGCTCCGTATTGTAATAATCAAGTTCCTTAAAGTCACCAACCCAAATGCTCAAGTAACTCCCTGACCTAATGAACGCGTTGATCACCTTATCCAACTCAAACCTTGATCCCATGGCTATATTAAGCGATGCATGTATGTACCCAAGTTCAGCGCTTATCTTGTTTATCGTTGTTGATAATTCCTCAAAGTCCCAGGACGGGTCGGTGAAGGGTAATGTGACCCTCCAGGTCCTTATTTCAATCCCCCTTCTCTTACTAACATTGCTTATTACATTACGTAGTTTCATTAATTCCTGCCTAAGTTCATCTACGTTGACCCTACCACCCTCCACGGGGTAGAACAGCGTCACTGCACGGATAATCATTAATTTAATTATTGCCTATTCTCATTTAAGTATTGTCATTAATCAGTAATAATACGTTAAGTAGTGGTTGTGCTCGTTAATGAATAAGCCCCTGGCATAGGCATTGCACGCATTCCTCAATGGGCACTTATCGCATTGCGGCTTATCCCTAATGCATATGGTCCTCCCAAGCCTCCACAGGAAATCATCAATCGCTATTGGGTCCAACTTACCAATCCTAATCACGGCATCCCAGGCATCACGAACAGCCAGCCTAAGCTCAGTGTCAAGCTCCCTACTGAAGTGCATGCTGCGTCTCATCAACTCGAGTACCCAATCCTCAAGCCTAACAATACCTAGCCTATAGGCGATTCTCGTTAGGTGATTATCAATTGGCAACTTCATTTCCTGTGGCCTAACCTTGAGTAGCCCACGTAATGCCAGGAACTTTATCAACAAGTAAGCCTTCTTTCTGACTGGGTCTTCATACGCAGCCATTAGCGACAGTCTGTCAATCAAATCCTCAACACCAGAGGCATTAAATAACCTAATGGTTGTGCCGTAGTTCCCGACCACATACGATCCAACATCCCTAAGCAGATAAGCCCTAACTCCATAATCCCACACAGGTCCGTAATCACTGACTAACCAATCCCTAACCACGGCTGGATCAAGCCTCCTCAAATTGGTAGGACTAAAGAAGGCACTGTCCCTATTGAACATTTCCATTCCCAGTCTCCAGAGCAAGTCTGAACCCGTGAATTCCTCACCATCAATGCGCCTAGTGAATTGCTTATCGTCAATGTTGGTTCTATGATCTATCGCTACCATAGCTAGGAAGTAATTATACGTAGTCTCAACATCCACATTCTTCGGCGGGTAAAACCTTGGATCAAAGACGTCGGAACTATGTAAGTCCAGGGACGATAAGGTATTGGCTACCTCAATAACCCTGTCCAAACTCAACGTTGCCGGTATCCTAGCCATAATTAACTAAACATATGCTGTGTTTATAATCCCTTTGCGATCAAAATGGGGAAACTCAGTAGTACTTCTTGAACCCTAATTGCGGTGCTACCTCCCTGAAGCACCTTCTGCATAGGTAAAGTCCGTACTTCCTAATGACTGCCTCATGGGTACCACATCTTTGGCACTTAATTACTGCCCTCCCATACTTACGCTCCTTTGGTGGCCTTATCTTTCCCATTCACGTAGTCGTGAGAAAACTGGTTAAAAAGTATTTTGTTCCTGGAAATATTAATAGGCAAGTAATGCATCCACTGAGATCATGCCCACTGTAATAGTAAGCACAATCGAACTACCCGAGAAGGCCAAGGAATTACTTCGTGATTACGACGTGGTTCTCTACGAATTACCAAGACTGGGTAAGGAAGAACTGGCTAGCGCGCTGTCCAGGGCTGAAGTATTAATGTGTTGGTGCGGTAGGGAGTTCGATTTAACCAGAAGCATTAATTCCATGCCTAGGTTAAGGGTGATACAGACGTTCTCAGCAGGCGTTGATCACCTACCATTCCCAGTAATACCAAGTAATATTGAGGTCTACAGTAATGCAGGGGCCTACTCAGTGCCCGTGGCCGAACATGCGTGGGCAATGATACTGACACTGGCGAAGGGATTGCACAGGCCAGTACTTAATGCCAGGGAGTACCTAGGCAATGAAATAACTAGTCCGCGTAGGATCATTGAGTCAACATTGCTAGTGTTGGGAACCGGTGGTATTGGTCTAGAAATCGCCAGGATTGGTAAGGAGGGGTTCAGGACGCACAACATTGGTATTAACAGGAGCGGTAGACCAACCGAGTACTTTGATGAGGTTTATCCAACGAATCAATTACTCGACGCACTGCCAAGGGCTGACATAGTGGCGATAGCACTACCACTAAATAAGTACACCAAGGCCCTGGTCAGTGAGAAGGAACTTAAGGCGTTGAAGCACGGCGCGATAGTGGTGAACGTTGGTCGTGGCGATGTGGTTAAAGAGGAAGATCTATACAAGGTTCTTAAGGAGAGACAAGACATTAGGTTTGGCACGGATGTGTGGTGGATGCATGATGGACATGAGGAGATACCACCAATGACACCATTAACAACACTACCTAACTTCCTGGGCACACCACACATAGCCGGCGGAGCTCAAAGGGAGATAGCCGAGTATGCGATGATTAGGGCTGTGGAAAATGTCATTAGGTACCTCAGGGGAGAAACACCTATGAATAAAGTCAGTATAAGTGACTATGTTTAGGCATTGTTACGAATTAACGATTACTCAGTTTATTTAGAATTTCTAATTATACCCGCTATTAATCATAGTGTATAATTCAATAAAGTCTCACCGCAGTAATTATTCCTCCCAATATTCACTACCATAACCAACCACGACACCTAGATAATCATAAATAAATCCCCTCCTTACAGCCTCCTCGTAAATCCTCCAGATACGTTTTGTGGAAACGAGGCCTACATAGAAGCCCTCCTTCCTTAGTTCCTCACGTACCTTGTCAGGGAAGTCTATTGGCTTTATGATTGATTCACGGGAGAATACCCTAAGCATCGCGTTTAGTATGTCGTTATTGTGTGGATATGGTTTCTTCCTAGCCATCATTTACCACCGACTTCATTAATATTCTTGAATTAATAATTTCCTGTAAAATTCGTGGTCATAGACGATGTAATAAATAAACAACGGCAGGTAGATTATTGATGCTATGTTTACGTAATTAATTGATGATTCCGTAAATGATCCATTACGCTCATTAACTAATCTTATCGCTGTTCTATTGGCCATGAACGATACATTTACGTATTTCATCCTATAGTTAGTTATGAAGTAATTGCTGTAGGTATTAACTATAGCCGCTATGGTTATGTTTATTGGGAATACATAGTCATAATTACTGAGCATGCAGTTGAGTAGGAAGCCATTCGGTACCGGTATGTGGTCACCTGCCGATAATGCGGGTATGTACGTCCACGAAACCTCGCCCGCCTTAATAACAGTCCTCACTGCCGTGCCCTGGTAAGTAACCTGCGACTCAGAACTAAGTGGGTTTGGTGGTATTGGCGGCATTTCGTACGGTATAGAGTATACGGTCTTACTCGTGCTCGCGGGTGCCACGGTTATTAAATCTAAACAGGAATTAATACCAATAATCACCTTGATGTAGTAGGGTGGGAAAGCTACCATGACGTAACCAAGTATGAATATGGAGTTGGGTACATATGTTTGATTAGTAATGCCAATATCCACCAATGAATAATTGAGTAATGCCATGTACTCCATGGGGTGCTTACCGCTAATGATTAGGCTGGTCACGGGGTCTAACCCACTATATTGTGGGTTTAATGACGTGGATAATAGTGACGATAAAGTCACCAGGGTTAATAATGATAGCGCTATTGACCAGGCAATTATCCTTATTGCGTGCATCCTCGTAAAGCTAATGGATTTATTATCTCCCATGTTTATGTTTGGCATGAGCCAGGCAATGAGGAGTAGTATGTATGATATCATTATTATGAGAACACCAACAATGGCTACGTACAGTACCGCGCCAATCAGTAGCGCAATACCTGAATACTTATGTAGTCTACTCAACCCATTAATCGCGTAGTATAGGTAGTACGAGAACGTGATCATTAACGGCCACACTGCGAATATTAATGCGTATACCAATGCTGCCTGATTAAATGGGTACCTAAGCCATAATGGCGTGCTTGGCGATAAGTACATAATCACAGAGTACGAACTCGCAGTAACCTTAATAACGCCATAAAGCCCGAATATTACCGCTGCCGCTATATAATTAAATGCAATAATGACAATAATGATTATTAATGCAATTTTGGCATTGATAAAACGGCCCATTAATCCAAGCCCCCTGAAAAGATATAGCAACGTTACTAAACCAAGCACTGTGAATACTTCGTGGCCTATGAATTTAATTGAGCCGATTATCAGTAGAATTGAGGATAAGGCACCAAGTAACCTTGTATTAGTAATTGATTGAGATCGCCCATCACTCATTACTAATATGTAGCACTAAATCATTTATTCCCTACTCCATTATAGTTTATCCTGCTCATAATCCCTGAGAAGGAATACCCTCGCCAACTCCTTGCCGAGGTACATGGCATGTGAGTAAATAGTGAAGTGATTACTGTTCTTAAACGTATTATACGCCTCCTCAAGGGAGTGGAATGAGAACCTCCTATGCAACTCATTAGTAATGGGTAACCTATGTTCAACAATTACTGAGTCACCCTCCCTCATTACCAAGAAGTTGCCCCTTGGGTCCTCAACGAACTCACTAAGCACATTGGCATTCCTCCTCACGAACTCCTCAGCCCTACCCAGGTCTTTGGTGTATATCCTGGCCGATAATGGCATCACCGCCATGGAACCCACACTGTACCAAGCATTGAATTCCCTATTCAGGGTCTCGACCACCCTCTTCGCAAGTGACCACCACCTATACAACTGCCTGCACCAGTCATTGAGCACGTCAATACTCCTTAAATAAACCAGTTGATTGTAATAATCACCGCTTATGATCCCCTGAATCAAGTAATCACCACCGTAATAAACAGCGCTCGTTGAGTGAGGGTTAACCCTCAACTCATTGATTATTGCATTAATAGCCTCGGCAAGTGGTTCAAAGCCCTTAAGCCCAGTCTCACTGAGTCTCCTGAATGGATGCGGTTTACCTGTGGAGTCTATAACCACCAACGGCGTTATAAACTCCCTGTAATCACCCTTATCAAAGCCGTAATTCAAAACCAAATCAACAAGCTTAACCCAGGACCTGTAGGTGTCCTTCTCATATATGAACCCACCGACTAATGGTATAACCCAGCCGCCACCATACTCGTGCTCGTTAAACTCGACGTTAATTAATGGCCTGACAGGCCTACGTCCAGGCCTGTAATTTTCATGGATAGCCCTTACCAAGGCATTGATATCACGTGATTTAAACGCCTCCCTTAGGTCTATTATCCTCACCGTAGACTTAATTTTGTCAACTATATCCCTATCTATGAGTATTATGTTGAGTCTTTCATTTTTAAAGAATTGAATAAGTATATCACCAACACCATTATAATCAATGCCATACACCACCAGTGTGTCGATCCAGTTCATCTTACCCAGTGTACTAATCATATAGTTAATGCCTACTGATGTATATAGGTTACCGATTATACCCACTAGCCTTGCTGAGCTTCCCAGCATCCCCTTAATCTGGTTAATACTACTCCATAGAGTCACAAGAGCTATGTTGGAGTCCTCATTAATCACCTCATAATTGAATTTCACGACGGCACAGAGCGCATTAGTGGGTTATAATTCTTAGCCGCATTAATTAAATGATGCTTAGTATGTATGGTATTACCAACGCAATCGATATGGCGAACGCGAGGGCCCATACTCTAGTGTCTCTCCTGAATACCCTAAAGCCATCAAGCATCATGCCAGGTAGGGCAAGTGGTATTAAGTTGAAGAAGCCAAGCCACGCATTTGTGGCGTAAACTAGGTAAGCATAGGAGAATAATGAGCTCGGTAACACCAACCAAAGCGCTAGGAATACAACCGCAAATACCATATTGGTTGCAGGACCAGCTAGGGCTATCTTTAACTCATCTCTTTGCGATGGATAGCCCCACACCTTGGGTCCAATTACAGTGGCGCCGGGTAGCGCTATAATGAAGTGGAAGAAAGATGTTGCCAGAGCAAGCAGGAGCCCAACCCACCAAGCCTTGAAATAGGCTATGTAACCCAATCTCCGGGCTGCCTCCCTATGCATTAGTTCATGCGCAAGGAAGCCAGTTAGTACTGCTATAAATGTGGCTATCAACCCGCCCAGGCTCGTTAATGTACCAAAAAGTAAGGCGAACGCTATGGTCATGGCAATGAGAGCTATAACAATATCCCTAATCTCATGCCTATACTTAAACGGTACTCCGTAACCACTACCCCAATAATTGTGGCTCATTGAGCCACAAACAAAGTTATTTTATTAATGTCTTTCGCCCACCTCCATAGACAATTCCCTAAACAATCTACCAAATGCAAAAGGGCCTTCAAAACCGAATGCCGTAACCACACCAACTAGGTTGGCGCCATTTCTCATTAAATCAAGGATCTGCCAACCATACATAACACCGCCAAGCCCAATTATTAAATCACCAAACCCCCACTTCCTCGCCTTACTGATCAATGCCTTAACCAGTGGGTATATTGGATAACCGCTTAATCCGCCGTAGCCCACGGATATCCTGGACTCCCTAATAGGCAGTGTATTGGCTATTGTTAATCCATAACCACGTTTATTAGCAATGTCCACAATCCACCTATAGAAATCCATGTCGGCACCCAGGGGTAGTTTAACAAATAGTGCCTTTGGAAAGTACTCAATAAGCCGAAGCAAATCACCTAGGTATTTCCTATCGGTTAACCATGATCCATGGTATGTTGGGCTACTTATGTTAAGCTCTACTGCATCAATGTCATAAACCCTAATTCTATCAAGCATGTATAGGAACTCACCTATTGAGAAACCAGCGAGGCTCACTATGACGTATACACCGAGCTTTCGCGCCTCCTTAACCAATCCTGGTAATCTGACCAAGAAGTCAAGGAATCCCCTGGACGGTAATCCCATGGCGTTAACCATCGCCTTTAAACCAGGATACTTAATAATGCGCGGCTTTGGATTACCAGTACGTGGTTTGAGCGTTACTGAACCAATTGTTATGAAGCCAATCCCGGTCCTCACTATTCGCGGTGTTAGGAAGCCATCCTTATCAATACCTGCACCAAGCCCTATTGGATTCTTGATTAATCTGCCATTTATTTCAATGGGCATATCAATCCCGTAATTACGATAATTAATAACACCACTCTTAATAAGTATGTGGGACGTTTCATAGGTAAACTCGGGAGGTAGGTAATTAAGTAGTTTAAGTACTCGTTGTACCACGCATCTTCACCAGGTAATCAATTATGGAGTTCCGTAAATCATCACTTATTAATCCGCGGTTGACTAAGAAATCAATGACCTCAGTAACCCTAGCCAGGGAAACCACGTTAATGCCCTCCCTCCTTATGGCCTCAAGCCCGCCCTGCTCTCTGTCAATAAACACAGCGGCCGCAATGACATCACCACCCTGCCCCCTAATCGCCTTAATAGCCCTTATTATTGAGCTACCCGTAGTGACCACATCATCAATCACAACAACCCTCATACCCTGCCTCAAATCACCCTCCACAAGCTTGGCGGTGCCGTGTTCCTTAGTCTCCTTCCTAACGTATACAAGCCCCTTGTTGAGTTCATAGGCTATCATTGAGGCCCACGGAATGCTCGCCGTCTCTATACCTGCAATAATATCGGTATTGAGCCCCGATAGCGCTTCCGCCATGGACTTAACCATACGCTTGTAAACGCTTGGGTATGTTATCGCAAGCCTTAGGTCGATGTAGAACGGGCTCTCAATACCACTGGTTAACCTAAACCTACCAAACCTAATTGCGCCAATTCCATAAAGATCAAGTATTAAACCTTCATCAAGCATGGCGCTACACCAAGCCCAGGGACCTCTCAATGTCGCTCAATTCATGTATTGTACCGCAATAATCACATACAAGCTTAAGTGGCTCCCTTGATACTAAGCGGAACCTACTCTTTACGGGTTCCCTCTGCTGGTTAGTTATGCACTTCGGGTTCTTGCATTTCAGTAATCCCTCTACTACGTTGGGCATTGTTACCTTAAACTTACTGGTCACCTCGTAATCCCTGACCATGTTTACCGTAGCCGTCGGTGCAACCAGGGCTATTAAGTTAAGCTCATCCTTTGTTAACTCCCTACCCTCAATCTTAACTATGTCCTTGGTGCCTAACTTCCTACTCTCCACATTCATAACCAAAGCAACCCTAAACCCCTCACGACCGCTTATACCCAGCAACCGAAGCACAAGTAATGCCCTACCTGCTGGTATATGGTCGATCACAACACCATTCCTAATCTTACTAATTATCAACTCACTCTTGCCGCTCATGATCCACCACCAAGCACCAACCTCAGTAATGCCATACGTAGTGGTACACCAAAACCAGCTTGTTTGAAGTACCTTGCCTGCGGCGTATTATCCACGGCAAAGTCAATCTCATCAATCCTGGGCAGCGGATGAAGGATTATTAGATTCGGCTTACCTCCCTCAATTAACTTAAGATTGACCTTGTAGGCACCCTTGATCCTCTCATACTCCATCGGGTCAGGAAACCTCTCCTTCTGAATCCTAACAACATAAAGCACATCCAAGTCACTAATTACGTTATACGGATCATTAGTCCAGTCATACCTAATACCCCTCGAGTTCATGAACTCAACAAGCTCCTGCCTAGGTCTCAGGAGTTCAGGCGATATTAAATGAAGCCTAACCCTGTAGTAAGATAGGGCTTGGACCAGGGAGTTGACAACCCTGGCATACCTAAGGTCGCCGAGTATCCCAATGGATAGGCCATCAATTACCTTAAACTCCCGCCAAATCGTGTATAGGTCAAGCATAGCTTGCGTCGGGTGGTTCTGCGAACCATCACCTGCATTAATCACTGGCGACTCCGCAACCTCGGCCGCGAATTTGGCGGCGCCCTCAAGGCTGTGCCTAATCACTATGGCGTTTGCGTATGCATCAAGCATCCTAATCGTGTCGGCAAGATTCTCGCCCTTAGCCATTGACGTGGCCTCAGCACCGCTGAAGCCAATTACCCTACCACCAAGCCTAAGCATTGCGGTCTCGAAGCTCAGCCTCGTCCTGGTACTCGGCTCAAAGAAGGCCAGTGCAAGGACCTTATCACCGAGGATATCAAGTTTAGACTTGGCATACCTCTCCATGCTCAAGGCCTCAGAAAACAAAACCTCAAAATCCTCCTTACTAAAATCCAACACGCTTATCACATCCCTATTCCAGACCAAGGAACCCACCATACCGTCAATAACTAATTTAATAAAGGTTTCGCAAAAATATGAGAAATATCAGGAATTCAACATCCCAATAGTGTACTTACCACCATGTGTAACCCTAATAACGTTACTTGATATCATCTCGTACTCACAACCATCGCAATGAATCTCCTTGGGAATTACTGGCGAGTCAATTAATAATTCGTATTGCCCGTCGCCAATGGGTTTGCCTAAGCCTTCGTAGTTGATCACGAGTTCCTTATTTCTCATTAATACGCTTATGTTCTTTACTAACCCATGTATTGTTAATACGTTTCTTGCCGTAACTCCACGCCTTAGTAAATCCATTGGCATGCCCCTGAGCAGTATCGGTGTTTCGAATGAGTCATTTACTACTAGGTCCCTGATGAGCATTATGAAGTCTGCCGCAGCCCAACCATGGGGCGCATCACCTTGCCCACCCCTCCCGGTTATTATTGATATTCCCTCGGCCCAGCCATAGGTCGGCGATGCATGATTGACGATCCACGTTAGATACCTGTTGACCCGCTCCCTATCACCGAGTATCGCCCAGGAATGCGCTAGGTTCATTGTTAGGTAACTACCGTAAGTACCCCATTGATGCGTATTTACTATCCCACCATTCAACCCGTACAATTCCTCTGCAACCTCAAGTGTCCTCCTGACCAATGGATTATCGAGTGGTAACGCCATTGTCGGCCATACAACCGCTATAACCCTAGTCATTGCAGAATCAGCAAACCTCTCCGGCGCCGGCACTATGTAGTCAATGCCGAGTCTTGACCTGACCGTGTTTATTGAGTTAATTAAGGCATCCGTGAACTCCCTACGTAATCCCTCAACCCACCCATAATCTTCATGATTAACCTCCTTAAGTACCTTGCCCAATTCCCTCAATCCGGCTATGGCCCACACGTCGTCCCAGTAATGATGGTCCATGGGCCCTGTATCCTCGGCAGACCAGGACGGCGGTAATAAACCCCTTATTGACTCATCACCCGCCACCTCCCTATTCGTCTCCAACCACTCAATACCACGCCTAATCACTGGGTACCACTTCCTTAATGCATCGTGATCCCTCGTCAACTGCACGTACTTGCTCACGGCCCATAGGACCTGCCCGTTGGCGTCGTACTCCCTTACATCAAAATCCACAGCCTTAAAATAACCACTGAGGTCAACCCTCCTCAGTAATTCCTCAATGACTGCCTTACCCATGTCAATTAGGTTAAGCATTGTGAGGGCTGTGGCCATGTACGATCCATCCCTTATCCAGAAGAGGTGGTAGATCAACGGGCCCGGCGTTATTTTACCGCCATCCCACAACATCACTAAGTTTGCCATTGATTGACGAACAATATCACCAATGGAACTGTCGCTCACCAATATCGAGAACCCCGCATCATTTACGGCGTCCCAGTTCCTTAGTTCGGCATTTACATCGCTGTCACTCACCGACTTAATCAACAACCTATTATGCGATGTATTCCTTAATGGATCCAGCGGCGCCCTAACCCTTAACCTCCACTCATTATCTCCATTAATTATGGCGTTAAAACCGAGGGCTGCATGGGCCCAACCAAGTTCATCAACGACGTAAAGCTCACTGTTAAGTCTACCCAGGGAGGCATCCTCACTGGCGTCCCTACTTACACCATAAGAACCAAACTGCGTTGGTTCCCTATCCGTGGTCAACGCAAGTTCATCATTCACAGTAATGAACCAACCATCACCCTCAATACCCGCCCTATTAACCTCAACAAAATGATCCACATTATATGGCCTCGTCACCAGGTACACCACGTAATTACCCGGCAAACCCGTTAATCTAAAGTCCACAAGCAATACATCAACGCCTGACCTATTGGCAACCATGGACCTAGCGGTAAACCTTACAGGACCAAGATCCCACTCATTAACTATCACTGGGTAACCAGGTCTCTCTAGGTATTGCCTAAATGAACCATGCGAACCAGGTGTGTACAACCTGGAACCATCGTAAATCCATGCCTCAAATGCAATGTTTCTACGAACCGCAAAGAGCATTGATGGGTCTATCATAGCCTCATTCACGCCCTGAACAGTACCAATCATTCCCCAATCCTTAAAGTGAATGTTCCTAAACGGCATCAATTGTGCAGGTTCAAAACCCTTACCGACAGGCTCCAACTGCTGCCTTAACCACCTAGGCCAGGCCCAATTGGGTCTCCTGTAGTATAGGCCCATTATGAACATGGAACTGCCGAAACTATTCAGGGCGGTCTTAACGAATTCATCGACATCCCTACCCCACATTACAGCTGCGTACTCAAATCGTTTACTAACGTGACTCATCAAGCTCATAATGCATTAATAGAGTATTTTAATAAATCCCCAATCAATGCCCCTAAATATTATGACTCAATATAATTATACCCATTACTATAGTTAAACTGGTTATACTTAACCTATTGGAAAAATTTATTTTTATTTAAACAATCCAAGGCTACTGTAGGGACATGGTAAGGGTTTATCTACATGATATTACGAAGATATTTGGTAAGAACGTGGTGGCGCTGGACAGGGTGGAACTTGAGGTCAAGTCCGGCGAGTTCATGGTTGTCATGGGGCCCTCTGGGCATGGAAAAACAACACTGTTAAGGATTGTCGCTGGCCTCGAGGAGCCGACGGATGGCGAGGTTTGGATTGGTGACATCCTCGTAGCATCACCAAGAAGGGGGATCTTCATACCTCCAAAGGATAGGAACATTGGAATGGTATTCCAAAACTGGGCCCTTTATCCGCACATGAAGGTATTCGATAACATAGCATTCCCACTCAAATTAAAGGGGATTCCTAAGGGTGAGGTTGAGAAGAAGGTCAGGGGGATTGCTGAGGTTCTCGGTATTACGGAGACGCTAGATAGATACCCGAGGCAATTATCTGGCGGCCAACAACAGAGGGTTGCGATTGCAAGGGCGCTGGTTAAGGAGCCACATGTCCTCCTTATGGATGAGCCCTTCAGCAACCTTGACACCAGGATTAGGGTTATGGCAAGGGCATTCGTGAAGGACATACAGAGGAAGCTTGGAATAACCACAATACTCGTGACCCATGATCCAGCCGATGCATTAACACTGGCCGACAGGATCGCAGTCCTTAGAAGGGGTGCTATTCAGCAGATAGGACCGCCAAATGAGGTTTATGATAGGCCGACCAACGTATTCGTCGCCAACTTCATAGGGGAAGTAAACCTAGTTGATGGAGTAATAATTGGTAAGGGCAATGAGGCATACTTCGATGGTGGCGGCATCAAGATCCAATTACCACCCAACTCAAATGCAATCAATGCACAAAACGTGATACTTGGAATAAGGCCCGAGGACGTATTACTATCCAGGGAAACACTTAGCGATAATGACTTACTTTATGCTGGTAAGGGCATTGTTGAGATTTCTGAATTCGCCGGCGGTAAGTTCAATGTGATGGTTAAATTACAAAGCACAGAGGTGAAGGCCGTTTCCTCGGTAAGCTTCGGTATTGGTGAAATAGTCAATGTGTACTTCAATGCGCGTAAGATAAAGGTCTTTGATAAGAAAACCGAGAATTTGCTGTATGGATAATGAACTTGTTAAAATTTTAATACCTTAGGACAATTTCTCGACTTGATCCAAATGTCATATAAAGTAAAGGACATATCACTTGCGGAGAGAGGTCGCCTGCTCATTGAGTGGGCTGAGAGACACATGCCGGTGCTACTGAAAATTAGGGAGAGGTTCATCAGGGAGAAACCGCTTGATGGCATAAAAATATCTGCCAGCCTACACGTGACTAAGGAAACCGCGGTCCTAGTTAGGACACTGGCCGCCGGTGGAGCCACAGTGACCCTAGTCCCATCAAACCCGCTTTCCACACAGGACGAGGTCGCCGCAGCCTTGGCCGAGGAAGGGATTCATGTATATGCATGGAAGGGCATGAACGAGAGGGAATACTATAATGCAATTGGGTTTGCAATTTCGCAGGAGCCCGTGGTTACCATGGACGATGGTGCAGACCTAACGGTGACCTTTCATAAACTAGCCCTTGGAGTTAAGGGTAATGAGATTAATTACACCCTTGAGACTGCGGGTAATAGGGACTTTAGCAAGTTAATAAGTAATGTATACGGTGGTACTGAGGAGACGACTACAGGTGTCATCAGGCTGAGGGCCATGGCCAGGGAGGACACGCTTAAGTACCCAATAATAGCCGTTAACGATTCATACACCAAGTACCTATTCGATAATAGGTATGGGACTGGTCAATCGACTTGGGATGGAATACTGAGGGCTACGAACATCCTGGTTGCGGGTAAGGTGGTTGTTGTGGCTGGCTATGGTTGGGTTGGTCGTGGGATAGCCATGAGGGCCAAGGGCCTTGGTGCACGTAGAGTCATTGTTACTGAGGCAAACCCAGTAAGGGCTCTTGAGGCTGTCTTTGATGGTTTTGAGGTCATGCCCATGAGTGAGGCTGCGGAGGCTGGTGACATATTCGTAACTGCCACAGGCGACATCAACGTAATAGCCCTAGACCATATACTTAGAATGAAGGATGGAGCCTTACTGGCCAATGCTGGACACTTTAATGTGGAAATTGACGTTGCCGGCCTGGAGAGAGTTGCGGCTGAGAAGAGGAGGATCAGAGATTACGTGGTTGAGTACAGGTTACCGAGTGGTAAGAGGGTTTACCTACTTGCAGAGGGTAGGCTGGTCAACCTAGTGGCCGCTGAGGGACACCCAAGTGAGGTCATGGACATGTCCTTCAGTAATCAAGCACTCGCCGCCGAGTACATAGTTAAGAATAGAGGTAGGATACAGCTTGGTGTTCATAAGTTACCTGATGAGCTGGACGTGGAAGTTGCAAGGCTTAAGCTTGAGACGATGGGCATAAGGATTGATCAATTGACTGAGGAACAGAGACGCTACGTAACTGGTTGGGAGCTAGGCACTTAAACCCTTGGCTGGAAAACCTTTATATCATTACTTTATACTGCATAGACTAAAAATGATAATACCACTGTTGCTATGGGTAATAACACTATACGGTAATGGAACGGCCACAGTGGGTCTCAACACGACAATAACGGGGCAATCCATAACACTTGCGCTACCGGTTCAACCACAATCCTACATAATGGTCACAGTCAATGGCTCACCGTGGTACTACATACTCAATGGTTCATTGATAACGGTGCCCATCTTCGGCACAGCCAACGTATCAATAACATACGTACCGCATGCACTCATGGAAAACAACTTCATTGGTATAAACGTGGGAAACTCAACGGTGGAGATAACCATACCAAGTGACGTGCTAATAGCGAACATAACGCTTTCATTAATTAACATGACCATGTCCAATAACGAATTAATTATAATAGCTAAGGGACCGGGGGAATTCCTATATACAGTAATGCCAACATCAACGTCGCATGGGGTAACCACAATACAACGAAAAATGCAGATCACGCCTTATAACGAAGCACTGATAATAACCATCATAATTATAATGGTAGTAATAGTGGCATTCGCCATGTATATACTCATCATAAAGCGCAGAACAACCTCCACTAAGCCTCTAACCACTGCCTCTGTTGGTTTTAATCTAAATGAGTACGAGGTATCGATACTTAGGTATCTGGAATCCAGGGGCGGCTCTGCCTTCGAGATAGATATTTCCAGGGATCTCGGCATACCGAGGACAACCGTGTGGAGGAGCGTCAGGAGACTCGAGGGCCTTGGCATGGTTAGGATTAGTAAGGTCGAGGGTAAGAATATGGTGACTCTCATAAGGAGAATTAGGTAGCACTGAGAATATTAACTAGGTTAAGGAATGAGCTGATGATACCCTTAATTAATTCATTACCCACCTCCTGGTGAATTGCCGTGACCTTACTAATTAACGAGTAATCACCCTTAACTAATTGCATGGTGGTTGCCATTAGGAACTGAGTGAGACTTGAAAGATCGTTAGCCCTAAGCACAGCATTAACCAGCTCATCATAATTCGTAATCGGTGAACCACCACCTAATGATCTTAGTAGTCCAAGACCCAGGCAGTAGAGTGCATGTAGTTTTGATGCGCGTTCCAGTGCATCACCAGTTAACGTTTCGTTTTCTGAAACCGTGTATGTTAGCTCCTCATGCAACAACTCAATACTTGATGCAAGGTAATCTACATTACCCAACCTATATGCAGTTACCAGGGCTTTAATAACCTCGTTAATACTCAATTCCTTAATTAATTCATTAAGGGACTTCATGCCCTATAAGGCATTAAAGCCTTTTTAAATAAGTACTTTCTATATATGGAGGTGCGTACCGAGAAACTTGAGAACAAAATCAGGGAGTTTGTTATTAGGTATATGAACCCTGAGAAATTTGGGGGCCGTGTATTCCTGGTTCACGGCAACGAGGCCAGGGAATACCCGGATCCAGGCAGTGCCCGCAGTGCCGCACTCTCATTACCTGGGATTTCAATAATAATTCAAGTCCCTAACAGGGATGAAGCAGGTCAATACTTCACAATATTCCTCAGACTCAATAAGGAAACGCACTCTGCATGACCTCATTTAGCCATTGATTGAACCCGTTATGGCAGAACAGGGACCCAATATATCTAAGTAGGGTTACTTCGAGTATAAAATGTAAATGCTTAAATTAAGGCTAGTCTAGCACAGTTATCGTGAGACTCCTTGAGTACAAAGGCAAGGAATTACTGAATAAGTATGGCGTTAAAATACCGAGAGGAGCCATAGTAAAAAGCCCCGAAGATGTACAGACACTAAAGGCACTGAAATTCCCACTATTCGCGAAGTCCCAGGTACCCTTCGCAGGCAGGGCTAAGATGGGCCTAGTGAGGAGGGTCGATACTATTAAGGATGCTGAGAACGCAGCCAGGGACTACCTAGGCAAGGTGATCCAGGACTACCCAATCAGGAAGGTATTATTCGAGGAAGGTGTCAATGTTGCCAAGGAACTCTACATATCCATAACCCTGGATAGGGAGAACAGGGGTTACCTAATGCTCGCATCCACAGAGGGTGGCATCGATATTGAAGAAGTTGCCAAGAAGAGCCCTGAGAAGATAATTAGGCTTTACATCGATGATTATGAGGGACTTAGGGACTACATGATCAGGGGGGTGGCCCAAAAGCTTGGTTTAGAGGGATCTGCGGCTCAAGACTTCGTGACAGTTGCTAGGGCCATGTACAAGGTGTTCACAGAGTACGATGCAGAGCTTGTGGAGATAAACCCACTGGCATTAACAGCTGATGGGCAATTAATGGCCCTTGATGTTAAGGTCATGATCGACGACAACTCATTGTTTAGGCATCCAGACATCAGTGTTGAGGATAGTGACTACACAATGGAGGAACTTGAGGCGAGGAAGTACGGGCTTCACTACGTGGAGTTGACGGGCTACGTTGGGATCATGGCAAATGGCGCAGGCCTAACAATGGCTACAATGGACCTAGTTAAGGAGTTCGGGCATGAACCGGCTGACTTCCTCGATGTTGGCGGTGGCGCCAGTGAGGACTCAGTTAAGGAGGGACTGAAGATGCTGCTGACTGATGATAGGATAAAGGCGGTCCTAGTTAACATATTTGGAGGAATAACTAGGTGCGACGAGGTAGCAAAGGGAGTCGTTAGTGCCTTAAATGAAGTTAAGACCAACAAACCAATCTTCATTAGGCTTAAGGGCACTAACGAGGAGGAGGGCAAGAAGATACTGGCTGAGGTAGGACTTAAAACTTACGAAACAGCTGAGGAGGCAATGGAAGCACTATCAAAGGCGATAACGAGGTGATGGGGCATGGCAATACTCGTAAATGAGAACACCAAGGTCTTGGTCCAGGGAATAACGGGTAATGAAGGCTCAAGGCACGCGCAATATATGCTTCAATACGGCACAAAGGTAGCGGCTGGGGTAACACCAGGAAAGGGCGGACAGACAGTACAGGGAGTACCCGTATTCGACACTGTGGAAGACGCATTAAGGAAAATCCCCGACATAAACACCTCAATAATCTTCGTACCAGCCCGATTCGCCGCCGACTCAGTCTATGAGGCAATAGACGCCGGCATCAAACTAGTCATAATAATCACAGAGCACATACCAATACACGACGCATTGAGATTCGTCAACTACTCAAAGAGGAAGGGAGTCACAATAATAGGTCCGAACTGCCCAGGGGTAGTAAGCCCACTAAAGTCCAAGGTAGGCATACTGCCAAACCACATATACACTAGGTCAGGACCGGTGGGCATAGTCTCGAGGAGCGGAACACTAACCTACGAAATATCCTACCACCTAACCCAGGCAGGCATTGGGCAATCAACGGTCGTTGGCATCGGTGGAGACCCAATAATCGGCACAGACACACTTGAGGTAGTAAAGATGTTCGAGGAGGACCCAGAGACCAAGTACATAGTGGTCATCGGTGAGATAGGCGGAACAATGGAGGAGAGATTGGCCAAGTACATAGGGTCTGGGAAGATTACGAAGCCCGTGGTAGCCTACATATCTGGAAGGACAGCGCCACCAGGCAAGAGAATGGGGCATGCGGGAGCCATAGTTAGCATGGGCATGGGATCCTACGAAAGCAAGGTTAAGGCATTCCAGGAGGTTAATGTACCCGTTGCCAGGACACCCACTGAAGTCGTTAAGCTAATCAAGCAATACATACGTTAAACACGGATCATTAATAACTATAAATTAAAAATTATTGGTAGATTTATATTGATCCACCATTATTAACATGAAGATCAATATAGTCATTAAGGAGTATCTTAACGAGACCCTCATTAATTATTGTACTAATCAACTCAAGATATGCATCCGCGGGGGTCACGGACTTTATTGTGATACCCAGCGACTTACTGATGCTCCTAATATTGTTCGTACATTCCTGAAGCAGCGGACACCTTGGGCAGGCCCTTGGTGATTCCTTACCATTAATAATCACGAGACCGGCCTTCTGGTCAACAATAGCACCCTTATCATTGAGAACCTCGAGGACCGCGTAGTCTCCAAACCCCCTAACCCTGTAGACTAGGAATATAGTGGCGGCTAGGTAATAACCACCATCCTTCCTAACCAACCAACCACGCTTAATAAGGGCGTTTAAGTACCTAAAAACCCTGGCCCTGGGCATATTCAACCTCCTAACAAGCTCGGTGGGACTAGCCACACCGAATGCAATGAGCTTAAGGAGCTTAGCCCTATCAAGCTGAACACCAAAGTCAAAGTTATACTCACTGAGTATACGAATACCACCACTAATAACACTTGGAAACCTAGGAACCCTAATACCAACCTTAACCTTAATACTCATCAATAATCAAAAAGAAATTAGGTATTAACCAATTACTCTCGAAATCTAAAACAAAGCGCTGATTATGTTGACGAACCAGCCGCTGCAGGGGCACCTCCAGACCGCTCAATGACCTTATCGAGTTCCTCAATCCTCTTCTTGATCTCATCCTTAGGCAGGGCAATCTTTAACAACTTACCATCCTTAATCTCATACTTAATAACCCTCTCGGACTCGTCAAAGACGTACTCAGGAGGTCTAGACATGTCCTCGGGCTTGAACTTAACCTCATCGAAATCAACATAGGCAATATCATGAACAGGCGTAGGAACTAAAGCACCCACCGGACATGCATCGACACAGAAGTGGCATAGGATACACTCTGTGTACCTAATGCCTGGATAGAATTTCCCATTTGGAGCCCTATACATCTGAATAGCATTCACTGGACAAGCCCATGCGCATTGAAAACAACTTATGCATTTCTTAATGTCAAGCATTATCCATCCTCTGAACCTCTCAGGAACCCAACGAAGTTCACGTGGGTACTGTATCGTCAGCCTATTTGGCTCAATGGCCTCCTTAAAGCCAGTGATCAACGCATTTGCATGATAAATAATGTCTTCCGCAAGGGTTCCCCTTGGTTGTTTTATCTTTATGACCACGTCGTCTATTATGCCCTTGGAGTATTTTAAGCTTTGTGGTGTATTCTCACCACACTGCGGGTACTTATCGTCTCAGGGGAACTAGTAATTGAAACAACACCAACCTCAATATTCCTCATTAAAAGGATATTATTAAAAACATGCAATGCCCAATTTTAAACGTGAAACAACTGACTTATTACGCTCTACCCAAGCGATATGTTGCTCACTATCTGCGTGGAGTTAATGACACAGGTGTATGGCGTTACCTGGACTATGTCGATCGGCTTACCCTCGAGTAATAAATCTACCCACTCATATACGGGCAATCCACAGATACTGAAGGTGTAGAAGGCATTGGGTGGAAGTAGGACTGGGTATACCAGGATCATGTGCGCATAGCCAATGGGTAGGTACCTAAAGAAGTTGTTTGGTGCAAACTGCCTAAGCTTCCCAGTGTAGTAAAGTAGGACCTGTTGATACTCATTGGGTGTGTAACCTAGGAATAACGTGCCCATGACAAGGTCCTCCTGCATCTCATAAAGCGCAAATGTGACGTTCTTGCCAATTGTTTGGAATTCATACTCAAGGCCGAGCAGCGGCTCGCCTGTCTCCTCAACAATCTCACGCGCCTCCGGAGTCATTAATTCAAGATAGCCCCAACTCTGTTCCGTGGTTTCAAAGGTGAAGTGCGGATTGACGGTTGACGTGAGACCAGGCCCTGAGTCGTCAATTACAATTAAGTGCGAATCATTAAATATCTGTACTGTGTAGTATGATAGTAATATCGTACCCACGCCACCGGCGCTTGATCCAGCGAGGACCACTTGCTTCCAGGGTCCCTGGGCTGCTGCCCACCTCATTGCCATTATCGCATCGACAAAACCAACGTGATACGTCGTCACGCAGTCCATCATGCCGTTAATGCCAATCCCGCAGTACTCCATGACCCTATCCCCAGAGAATACATCGCCTGTGTCGTATGGTATGAATACGTACGTCCAGTTCCTGAAGGGATTTAATGGGTTGCTTCTATTGAGAATTCCCGTGTACGCGAATAGGTCGATCCAGATGTTTGGGTATGTAGCGTTCATAGTCAATACGGTACTGACGCCAGGCACTGGGTACCAACAGGTGTAGTAATCTGTGCATGCACCACCGGGTTCCAGGAATATTAGTAGTTTGTCCTCCGTACCCCTACTCACGAGTATGTACGTCCTACTACCATTACCGGCCCTGGCTGGGTCTGGGAGCCAAATCAACGTCCACCGAATCCCCTGACTTGGGTAATTAATGGGTAAACTACTCAGGCTTGGCATGCCGGCCAAGGATACATTGAATGGATTTGCGTAATATGGTATTAGGATTATCCTAAGGTCTGTGGTGCAGTTAAGAGGCATGGAGTTACACTCATAGGGGGCTAGCGTGAAGGATAAAAGCGTGTAATTCGACTGTACTGCATGGGCGCCGTGGGCTTGAGCGATTATTATCATTATTGCCAGTATTAACAACGCGGGAAGAGCCCTATAGATTCTGTAGTACATCATGGTCATTAATTCACGTCTTGTCTTTTAAACTTTATCTATATTTACCCTAAATAGTGGGTAATTAATAAAAGATCTATTCCTAATAGGCAAATATTATTACTTAATAATCCATGGCAGGGTCATTAGGCATGTATCTAAGGTGGTTATCGAAGTAACTACATAAATTATGTATGTAAGCTAGGCTATGGGTGCGCCGTGGATGTTGATTATATGGGCTCTATGCTCTCAATAGGTCTTACCACGGCCCTATATATATTATTGAACTTCTCAATATTAATGTAATGTAGCCTTGATGGTGCTGTGTTTATTAATCCGTGTATGTAGCCCTCTGTGAATGATCCGTCTAGTTCCTCGTCGAATGGCTCCTCAAACTCAACCCTAACCTCGTTGTTCCTAATCTCGAGACCCCTGAAGGCAAGCCTGTTATAGGCTGTGGCCGTGTATAGGTACGTGCTTATAGTACTCACGGGATCACCCATCGGCATCTCCGTGGCCACCGCCCTCGCGTACTCATAACCAATCCTATACAAGGTACTGTTCAGGGCCTGGACACCTACCTGCTGTAGGACTGACTTAAGGGCGCTTATGAACTGCTTTCTCGAGAAGGCTATGGACATCACGGATTCATTAATGACATTAATCAATTCAACACCCTCAGTGACAAGCTCATTAATGGCTAACGTCAGATTCTCCACCGGCATCAAGCATTATGGCCCTAGTATTACCAATACCACTGGTTGCATCAAGACCAAGGCCGCCAACCACCAAGGTCAGGTCACGAAGCAGCCCAGGCCTATCCCTAACAACCCTATATAATAGCCAGGGCATCAGGACATTTTTAATGAAGAAACCTTTAAGCCTTACAATTAACAGACAAAGCTCTAATTCATTAACGCCTCAATCCTTATGCACTTACTACTCTTAATATCATACTCGATGTTCACAAGTAATTCCCTAGTGTGTCTAGTGCTTTGTCCTTGTTTATTAGTCCCTTCTTGCCGAGTTCGATTATTTTCATGGCCTCTCTAATGAATTCATTTATTGAGACATTCATTAACTGCTCACCACGTTGGCTTCGAGTCATTCAAAGCCCTCGCTTGGGCTTTGTTTATAAGTCTTTCTATTCCAGGTGATTGATGGCTTGACGCTTATTATCTCAATCTCACTCAATGGCTCAATGCCGTACTCCTCCCTGGTTTCCCTCGGTATTGTGAATTGCCTGCTTGAACTACTGCTACGGTCACAAAAGCCTAACGCCACAAATCTTAACAGGCCTAAAACTATACCTAATAACCGCATAATTAATCACCACCTAACGGCACTTAATGTGTTTGGCATTGCCGGTAGTACAGGGACATCCCACGCTAATTGGAACATTGTTTATGTTAATTAAGGGCTAGTTTAGAACCATCATTACTTAATAGCACTTAGATTATTGCTTCAATGTTTCTCTATAGACTTAAAGTTTGATGGTTTTGAAATAATGATGATATTGCCTATAGGCCCATAATTGTCATAAGGTATTTATTATTGGCGATGTTTTAGTCATTGAATGGAGGTTAGGGCATTGATTTCCAGGGTTTATGAGTAGTTGAGCGATTTGAGTAGATTAGTGGAGATTAATGATGTGTTTCGGGAGTATGCCCTTAGGTGGTTACTCTACGCCGTACACCAGGACCTACTTGATGCACTAGCTATGGTTGTTGCTGAGCTCGGTCTTAGGAAACCTCCCAGTTATGCTGGGTTGGCCGATGTGCTTCATGAGCGTAGATTAATAAGTGATGATGTTAAGGAGTTGATTAGGCAGGTGGTAATTAATAGGAGTATGCTTGCCCATGCCTATAGGTCCTTCAGTAGGAGTGAATTGCTGGAGTTGAGGTCCTGGGTCCTTAAGAACGTGCCCAGCTTAGCGAACCAGTTGTTAAGGTTGATGGAGGAGAATAACGTGGATCCAGAGATGCCCGGTGAGTCGCTTGTCAGGGTTTTCACGAAGTATGGCGTGTTGTTGGCGTTTCTCTTCGGTAGTCGCGCCAGGGGTGATGTTAGGGAGGATAGTGATTATGATGTTGCCGTACTCATGAGGGATCAATCCAATTATGAGAAGATGGTTAGTTTGATCAGGGATTTAGCGCAGGTGCTCGGTGCACCAGCGGATAAGGTTGACTTGGTTGACTTAAGTAAGGCGCCCAATGAGTTGGTATACGTGGTACTGAGGGACGGTGTACTCATTTATTCAGCTGACCCAGTACTTGCGCGGAGGTTGATTGCTCACATGTACGTCAGGGTACTCGGTGAGTCTGACTTAGATCACGTGTATTACAGTATGTTTAGGGATAGAATTTCTAAAAAGCATTATTAAGCGACCTATGATGTTCCCAATGTGGAGGTTGGTTACTTAGATTATAAGAGGGATCCCGTGGCGCATGTGTATGCCAAGGTCCTTGATGACTTGGTTGAGGCTAGGTTGGCATTGGAGATGCTGGGCAGGGACCTTATCCAAAACGCCTCGGCTAAGGCGTTCATGAGTGTTAAGTCCATAGTCAGCGCGTTGGTTGTTAAGAATTTTGCCAAAATCATTGAAGGGGTGGATGAGAGGAGGAGGACTTGGTATGAGGACGCGGGTTACTCAGCACCAACCACTGGGTTAATAGGTATTTCTAAGGACTTGAAGAAACTGGGTATAGACGTAGAGGCTGCGGTAAAGACGACGTTGTTGCTTCATAGGTTCTCCTATAATGGCTTCGACCCAAACTTAGTCGATTATAGGGACCCTGACGAGGTTAAGGACGACATTATTGAGGTTATTAGTTGGGCCTTAACAATTAAGGAGTTATTCAGGGACATTTGGGATGAGAGGTTGGAGCAGGAGGAACATGAGTTGATGAAGTTGCTTGAAAGATTCAAGGCTTAATGGATTTTTGAGATATAATTATTTCTCAGAAATATTCATAAGCTTAGATCATTTAATAATAATTAAGGTATGTTGGAGGTTAGAGTCAGGGTTTCTAAAAAGAATACAATTTACATACCTAAGGCAATTTCTGAGGCTGTGGGCATTTCTGAGGGTGATTATGTCATTTTGAGAGTTGATGGTAATAGGATAATTATTGAACGTGTTGAGGACCCGTTTGAATATGCTTTGAAGGTTAAAAAGTTCGCTGAGGTAACCTTTGAGGAATTCGAAAGGGAATCTGAGGAGGTACAGGATGAGTATTGGAGTGAGGCCTCGGATACTTCTTGATACAACTTATCTCCTACCCATCGTGGGTATTAACGTTAAGGGTCTAGATGAGGTACTAATTGCACTATCAAGGGTAAGAAGGAGGTTTAAGACTGAGTTCTGTTACACGTAATATGGTATTAGATAATTCGTAGGAACTCCCGCGATTATAGCAATGACTACGCGGTGGCTGTTACGAACAGCATATAGTACTCGGTCTTCTCAATCCTACCGGTTACTGGGTCAACCCTGAGCCCTAGGGTCTCCAGGGTATCAACACCGATCACCGGCATTGCACCACTAAACGCCAATATCCTAATCGGGCCCCTCCTACCTTCAATCTCGGCCTCGGCAATGAACACCCTAGCCCTCACCGTTCTGCCATCACCCAGCCTAACCTCAACCTCAAATGGAGTCTCTATGAAGTGCTCCTTGGCCAATTCTAGGGGCATTACGGTGAAGGAGGCGCCGGTATCCACGAGTACCCTCTCCATGGCAAACTCATCACTCCCTCTAAAGCGAACGCTAACAAAGACGTGACCCATTTACCACGCTAATTCATATCATGGCAGACCTAAAAATAAAGCTTTAGTAATTTGGAACGTTCAGTCTCATGGCAGCCTCCCTATACGTTGGGTCTAGAAATTCGTAATTCTCAATGATACTTAACCTCTCCAGGGTCTTTATCACATTGTTCAGCGATGTCGGCGATACCGTCGTGCCCTCGAAATCTTCCACGCACTTAACCACCTTGGACCATGTATTACCACCACTGGCGACGCACCTAAGCACCAGCGCCGTCCTCCTGGCATTAACGGTTGAGTAACTCGCCTTAGCCCTTATGAGTCTCTCAAGCTCGTTCAGCGCCTCCCTAATCATTGATAAATCCCTAACGCCCCCTAATGTAGGCGTTGGCGGCATAAACAAGCCAACCAGGTATACCGTTAAACACATCCGCAATGGTCTCAATAACGTCTGTGGTAACCTCGACACCCAACTCCTTAAATCCTCTCCATAGGAAGTCGATGGATTCATCACGGGTGAACCTACCAATCCTCACCTCATAGAAGTACCTGCCGAACAATGGTGAATTTGGATCTTCAACGCTCATGAATTCATAGAGCAACCCAACCTCAGAGCCGCTGAGTATGAATGTTACATTCCTATCGAAGTCATACGCGTGAGCTAGGGCATTAAGAACCTCACTTGACAACGGACCCCTCAGTCTCTGGGCCTCGTCAAACGCCATTACAACCCTCCTCTCATTAAGTTCATTGAATAACCCGGCCAGGCTAACCTGTTCCCTACCCCTCCACCTGACCTCAATGGCGTTGCCCATGATCGAGACACCCCTAATCCTCCTTAAGACATAAATTAGCTTGTCAAGAGCTGATAATGAGACATTAAATATTAATCGATGTAGGTCAGACATACCATAGTTGCCCCTCAATGATCTGCAATCAATACATATGGCGTCTCTGCCTCATTCGGCGACACATTAACTAATGACGTCTTATCAATCCTCCTAATTCCGTAAACCGTGATTATTCTATCACCCCCGTGTATACTATTCCTTAAATTCATTAAGTTCGGTCTCCCTATCGTAAAGGCCTTCTCTAGTTGCCTTGGGCTTTACACTGAATAATATGGCTAACTCTCTCATTAGTTGCTAACCCCGGATTTGCTATTAATCCTTAGGAAACATTAGCACACGGTAATAAGTAATGCAATTGAACACAATGCACTAATCCATTGGTTAAGGGCTGAATCCTTTTTCATGTTAATAGAAACCTTTTTTGTATTTAAGTATGTTAAAATTTGTTGATAAATGATGATCTCTCACGCCTATGTGGGCTATGCCCAAGGGGGAGTGAAAATTCCAGAGACGTGAGCCCCGTGCCGTTAGGCTCGAAGGAGTCCCATGACCCACCTACCGTAAAACTGGGTAGGTGGTTGAGGGCTAAGTCCCTACACTCGATCATGAATGAACACAAAATGAATGAAATGAAAGTGTAGGGACAAACGGTAACGAGTACGTGTCCAGTTTATGAGGGAAGGCTTGATTAAATTCAGGATTGTTCATTGCCCAGCATGCAATAGTATTGAATCGAATACTATGTACTCAGGACTTAAGTTTATGGTAGAGGTCTAGCAGTTCATCGTCAAATGTAATTAATGGTAAGCCTAATCTTCTTGCCGTGCTAAGCACTATCAAGTCGTTAAAGTCATCATAATGCCTAATGTAATCTTTATGATCAATAGCAAAGTATATATCCTGCACATTATTTTCAACAACCTTAATCTTAGAGTCCCGTAGAATCTCACTTATGATACCCACATCAATTTTATGCCTAATGAAGAAGTAACTTAACTCGGCAATTACAATTATTGGCACGTAAGCTTCATTTAGGGAATCCCAAAGACTTACTGCCTTATCATGGCTCACATCATCCTCGGAGATCACAGCCACTATAAAGTTTGTATCAACTACAAAGCTCATAATCACTCCTTCTCAATCTCTTCCCTTATGGTCTCCTCAACATACCTCCAATCTATTTTTTTCCCCAACCTAATCCTTATTTCCGTGATGCTTCGTCTCTTTGGCTCAAGAATTATCCTCTCACCCTCAAGCCTAACTATGAGCGTATCCCCAACCCTTAAACCAAGCCTTTTCCTAATAGACGCCGGTATCGTTATTTGATAATTCCTAGTTACCTTAGTTTCATCAATCATACTAGATCTAGTAACTAGACTAACTTTAGTATTTTAGTCTTACCTCGTAAACACAAACCTCATTACGCATTAATACACATAGTTGCTGACAACATCAGCAGGGTTCCTGAGAACCAGATACCATGTTCGTTATTAACATCGTGATCAAATAAATCAAGGTATACAATACTCCTGTGATCTTAAGCCCTTGAAACCTACCAGGGTACGCATACACCCAGAGTATGGTAAGTACGTAATGTACCAACGGACCTATTAACACTAGATATTATGAGGATGATGAAATCCGTATAACCATCGTACTTAGGCCCAGGTTGACTAAAATGACCTACGTGACCATGGCAACATGGCATTGAATTATCCCTACCCCTGACTGAGCATCTCACTGACTATTTTCTCTATCGACTTAATCAGCCTCTTATCCGCGCCACCGCTGCCTAGGGAGTTTATGAAGGAATTCAGGACCTCAAGGTCTACTCCGTATCTACCGTAGTAACTTGGTAGGTAATGAAGGACTATATTATCATCATACCTAAGCACCTGGAGAACCTTCATGAGTTTCAGGAAGTCTATTGAACCGTCAAATATTGGCAGACCAAAGTAACCGCTCTTCTTATTGCTAAAGTATATTGCCTTAACATAACCGCTTAACTCAACAAACCTCCTAATGAAGTCTCTCAAGCCCCTCTCCCTGGCTACATGGATGGCTAGGTTAAGCCTGTGTGGTGAGACCTCATTAGCGAACTCAATTACTTCACTGGTGTTTGCCAAGTAATTACCAACTCCGAACTCCCAAATAATCCTAACACCATATGTTGATGCCTCATCAAGTATCTCAGCTAGGGTATTAACGTCGTTGATACCAGGCCTCGCCGTCATGGAGTCCACGTTCAGATAATCAAGTAACGAAATGAACCTCTCAGCATCGCCTCTCCTCCTTAGGTGACCAACCCTAACCTGGTTGACCCTAAGTCCGAGATCCTCAAGCTCCACGGCAAGGGCTGGCAGGAACTCATTAAGCCTGGGAAACCCCCCAATGTCAAGTTCCACTTGTGCGTTCAATCTAGGTAAATCCCTAATTGGCCTAACGCTAATCAGTAAGTCCACAATGGTCAATAGTCGGACTAATTAAAAAACTATTGTCAACGGGCAAGGGACCAAGTTTTTTAAACCCATGTAGATTATTACTTGATTTACCATGGGCGTTGACGAGGAGAGGGAGAGGATAAGGATAAAAATAATGATGGAATTAATGAGCAAGGCCCAGCAGAAGGCAAGCACTAGGCAGGATTTGACGCGCGACGATGTGATTAGGTTGATTAGGCAAATAACGAGGGGCGACAGGGCGGAGGAAATAATAAACAATGCGCTTCAGTTATATGGCGACACGGCAGTCCAGGTGTTCAGGCAATTAGTGGAACTACACCTAAGTGGTAGATTAAGTGAGCTTCAGGACTATGAACTATACCAAGTACTCGAGAGAGTTGGGCTCCATGTTCCAATAAGGACCAGGATAAGGATTGTAAGGCATGGTAAGGAGGAAAACATAGGCTCATCCGATGAGTAAACACACGAAAACCAATCAGCCGCATTCCCGTTAACCTCAGGAATACCTCAATGGTGAAAACAATAATCGCCATACTATACATAGTTTAAACCACTGTAAAGCCTGAGCCAATACAATCTATCCCTAATACCTTGAGACAAGGCTAAGTAATGCAACGGTGCGCATTACCTCATGCGAAGCTTCATTACTATGTAGATCACTATCACAATCACAGCAATAACCGCAATAATATACAGATACCTATCAACTAGGCCTATTATGATTGACCACTGAGTTGCGAACGCATAACCAATGTATACCAGGATTGAATCCCATATCAAATGCCCAAGGAACGTTACAACTACGAAGCCCACAATCCTCATACCAGCCAGACCCGCTGGAAAGGATATCAACGCCCTAAAGCCAGGCAGGAACCTAAAGCCAAACACCGCCGCTGCACCGTACTTACTAAACCACCTACTCAATGAACCAAGCCTATTCTTATCAAGGCCAAATAACCTACCGTACCTAAGCAGGAATGGTGTGCCTAGGTAATAGGCTGTGTAGTAATCAATTAATGACCCAACGAGACTACCAAGTGTACCAAGCAATAAACCAAGGACGGGGTCTATGAACCCCAGCGACGCGTAATAACCAACCAAGGGCATAACGACCTCACTGGGCACAGGTAATGAAACACCCTCAAGAACCATTAAAGCAAATACCAAGGCATAGCCGTATAGTCCCTTAAACACGTACCCAAGCATCATCAACAAGGTTTGGCAAGACCCTAATAAGGGTTGTGCGGAATGTGCTGGGTGTTATTCAAACGTACAAAGTTCCAGTTAATCCAACGAGGCATTTTCACGGGAAACCCCTATTTGTAGCATGCCTGCATGTACCGTGACCGGTATGGGGCCAATAAGATACATAATCACAGCCGCGGCACTAATCATTACGATAGCGGCACTAGTGGTAATGGCGCAGTCACAATACGGCAATACTCAATCCACCATAAACACACACGATGCAACCAATACCACGCAGATAGCTAACTGCACGCAATACGGTGAGTTCCAGGTAGAGATTCAATGCGGTGAGCAGGTTGGCATTCAAACTAATGTAACTGCCCATAACGTGACCGGCGGATTGCCTTATCAGTATGAGGATGAGACTGAGTACGAGACGTCAATGGTGGATTAAGGAGTAAATTCATGTAAAAACTCTTAAAAATCGCTATATTATTTCTTTATTAATTTATGAACAAACACTACATACTTGGCAAAGGCAAATGTCCTAGGTGTGGGATGGAGGGTACGGTATTACTCAGGGTTAGTGGCTCAAGACCCTATGTTTACGTCAGACATGGTAGGGTTTGGCATTATATAGGAACACTAGATAGGGTGAACCTTGAATCAATAATTACGAGTAAGGCTCATCCAGGGATTACCATTAAATATCATAACGTCATGTGCTCTAAGGCTGTGATTATTGCCGTGCTTACCATAATGACGATCGTAATAACCACAGGTATTATTATGGGATACCTAACGCTTAATAATGTTAATATAAATGCTGATAGTATTAACAATACCATAAACACCATCCTAATAAGCCATAGTAATTTCAACATAAGTGATGAGTTTATAATTACAAATCACAGTGAAATTAATATTTGCCCTCTCATTAATGACATTGATTAATCAATGAAGATAGGCGCCATAGTATTGGCTGCTGGTGAGGGCAGGAGGTTTGGCGGTAATAAATTATTGGCTAAGGTCGGCGATGAGCCAGTTATACTGAGGGTTTTGAAGGCATTAAGTGGATTTGATAGGGTGGTTATTGTTGGGGCCTACGTCAATGAATTAATGCCCTACCTATCCAATGAGGTCATCATCTACAATCCATATTATAGGGATGGAATGAGCACCTCAATAAGGCTCGGTCTGCGCTTCTTCCAGGACTATGATGCAGTCCTCATAGTACTCACGGACATGCCGCTGATAACCAACGAGGTAGTATCAAGGATAGTGAGTGCGTACCACGATGGGTGCAGTGCCGTTGTACCAACGCACAATGGCATCAGGGGAAACCCGGTGCTTATCCATAGAGTCCTATTCCCAGAATTAACGAGGTTAAGCGGTGATGTTGGCGCAAGAGAAATATTGAGGGGTAGGGTTGACGTGTGCACCGTGGAGTGCGGCCCCGAGGTCTTAATCGACATAGACACGGTGAACGACCTAACCAAGGTCCTCAACATAGTCAATACCAATCGCCAGTAATATACTCCCAATGAATGCAATAATTGGTATTGCATTAAGTACAGCACCAATCTTAATGAGGAATCCCCGCTGTGCGGTTCTCCAGAAGAATAGGGAAATAGAAATATCCCCAAGGAAGATAATGCCCATACCAACCATGGAGATTAAGTAAGACATTGAGATGATATGCGTAACCAATATTACTAATGAACCAAGCATCAATAGAGCAGCGCCAATAGACCCAACACTTAGTGAATGAGAATACTCATTGAAGCCCAGATACATCATTATTGATGATAATAGGTAAGTCAATATAATTGGCAGGATGAAAATAAAGCCAAAGTATCTCGGGAATAGGATGAGTATGAAGTACAGGAACTCGGTTATGAACTCCAGGACCAAGCCGAACTTAATAAGTCCACGGTTAAGCATAGTAATAACTATCTGCACTGATTTAAAAAGCATAGGAAATAGAAAAAGCCAAAGAAAATAAAGAAATGAAGGTTTATATTCGGCATTTCCAACCAGATTAATGTGGGCCACAATATATGCTGACGTAACAATCAAGGGCAGGCTCAAGGATACTTAGGATACTCGTAGACATAGGCTCAGCACACATAGTACTAGACCCAGACCTAGCCAGGTAGCTCAGCTTAATTGAAACTCCATACACCGTGGAATTAATAATGGCCAATGGCACTAGGGAGAGAATATATGTGGGCGAAGCCAAGATCAAGAGCAGAAAAGGGCCGGTGATGATCGCTGCCCTAAAGACACAAACACCATTATTTGGCATACACACCCCAGAGTCACTCGGGTTCAAGGTAAACCCAAGGATCGGCGAACTCGATGAGATAGGACCAGAGGGAAGTTACTTACTTCAACTCACCTAAAAATACCCCTAAACTCAATCTCAACACCCCTCCTCTCCCTAACGGCCCTATCATAGATCAACTTGGCGAGTACCAAGTCCTCCACCGCAATGCCAAGGGACTTGAAGATGGTTACCGAGTCATCACCCTGCCTACCCCTAACCCTACCAACAATGACATCAGCCAGCGGGACAACCCTGGACCAGGCAGCGTCGCCAGCCATTATAAGGTCGCCCGCCTCCTCCCTGGCCTGACTCACATCATCAGCCGCAATAATGTCGGCCTTAAGCACAGCATCCGGCGCTAACTCAGCCCTATTAGCCCAATTACTCCCTATGGCGTTCACATGCATCCCAGGCACTACGTAGGAACCGCGTATGAAGGGATCCTTAGAGTTAGTCGCAGTGACCAGGACATCGACACCCCTACAAACCTCCTCATAATCACCAGCAACCACCGCGTCAAAACCCCTAGACTTTATGAAGCTAGCAAACTCCTCAGCATGCTCACGAGTCCTACTAAAGACCTTAACCAACTTAAGGTTCAAAACCCTACTCAGGGCCTCGAACTGAGCCCTAGCCTGAGTACCAACACCAACAATGCCAATCACCGACGAGTCCCTCCTGGCCATGTACTTCGTAGCCACGGCAGAGGCGGCCCCAGTCCTGAGCTGCCCAAGCCTATCAGCCTCAATAACGGCCAGTAACTCACCACTGTCGAGACCAAACAGAACAACCACAAACCTAGTACCATACCTCGCACTTAGGTATGTCTTAAGCCCAGCAACCCTGTAATCACCAAGGACAATGCCCTGAAGCACATGAAGCACCGCACCACTAACAATTGCCCTACGCCTAGGCAGGTTAACAGCATTACCACTTCCCAATAACCTAAATCCATCCTCAACAGCCCTAATTGCATCATCAAACGAGACCAACTCATTAACCTCAAACTCCCTAATTAACAGCACAAAGCATCAATTGCAAAACCCCTTTAAAGAAGTGCCCCGGCAACAAAGCCGAGTGAAGAAGTCAGAGTTAGCTGAGGAAGTGATGATCCATTCATGAACGGATTACCCTAAGAAGACTAGGCTTTAACCTCACGTCCCTTCAAACCTTACCTCCTGATTACACCCTTTATGTCCGTATTCACAGCTCTGTAGAACTCCACATAAACAAGCCTATTTATATCGCAGTTCACAAACTCACCACGCTTAACAATAACCTCACTGGCGTCCGTATTAACCATAGTGACCTCCATGCCCTTAACGAACTTAACAGAGCCTTCCTAATCAAATCCTCCAGAGACCCACCTTCAAAACTAACCATTTACCTCACCCTTATCCGGCCTTAACCCACCATAGACCTACCTAAGCAACGTAGTCTTACCAGCACCATTAGGACCAAGTACCGAAACAACCTCACCATAATCAACATGGATATTAACATCCTCATTAACAACTAACGAATCAAAGGACTTCCACAAACCCTCAACCCAGACTATGGCATCTCTTGATTTCATTTCAATCAAACCCACTGAACATTTTTATTTTTATTCAGATACAAAACCCATACCCAAATATGGAACCCAAGCACACCCCTCCGCACTATGGCAAATAAGCAAAACACCATAAATCAACATACCCACACTAGGCATGAACGCAACCTAAGACCCACTACCTTAATTTACCAAGTCCCTACCCAAAATAGCATGATTAACAGTGTGAAATACCTAAGTGGAAGCATAATAATCACGCTAAATCAGGAAGTAACAGCCCTAGCAAGTACTGTAGACGGAGGGCTAAGGAACGGCATTAAATACATAATACATCACCAAGTCCCAAAGGACTTCAATAACGACCCAATCAAGGAAGTAACGAAGGTACACAGGGAATTATCAATAAGCAGTGACAAAGCAATAACCTTCCTAACAGCCACAGAACTACCAAGAAACCACATAACACACAGGGAGGTAATCAACGACGCGGAAATTGAGGTATCAATAACTACGGGACTAACAAATCCATATAGGATAGAAAGGGGTAGTATAGAGGTGTGGGGCCTTCATGAATCGACAATAAACATGGCAATAATCATAAGTAAGCCATTGACGGTACAGGCAATGATAGACGCCATAATGTTAAGTTCGCAGGTGAAGGCGTTAACACTCGCCGAACTAACCAACGGCAAGATCCACGGAACAACCTCAGACGCGGTAGCGATAATAACTCCAATTAACGGCAATAGGGAATTATATGCAGGGCCGGCAACAACAATAGGCAAAGCTGTAACCCATGCAGTGTATAATGCAGTGATGAAGGCGTATGAGACCTACGTTAAGCCCAAACCCTAGACCATTCGGGTTACCCTATCAAATTCTCAATGCACCCTCCCTAACACACTTTGTAAGCACCAGGAACCCACGCCAGGCAATGTTTATTGCACCAATAACATCTCTATCGCCCTTAAATCCACAGTAGTCGCAGGTCACTTTACCCTTAACCTTATCTAGGTAGGCACCGCACCTCGGGCATGTACTACTCGTATACTCAGGCTCGACGAGTACTATGGGTATTGAGTCCTTGGTTGGTATCATAACCTCGCCCTCATAACTTATCCAGAACCAGGAGACTTTAACGGCGGAGCATTTACTCACGCCCTTGCTAAAATTACTCATCATTAAACCCCAGACTGCTCTTGCCTTAGCCAAGTCATGCTTATATCCATTAAACTGCCTGAGATCCTCAAGGACTAAACCAACAAGTGTCTTATGAATCCTTTGAACATTGTGAATAGCCCTAACCATGGCTCCTAGGGTCTTACTTACGATATTACCCGTCATCTCAGCACCACGATACTTATCAACACCTGGATAACGTACATCAACCACATAGGCCCTAGTCACCGCGTCATATGTGCCCAACTGCATCAACGAAACACCATTCTGCCTACCGTATATAACCACCAGGTCGCTAAGCAACCTAGCCCTCACACCAACAAACGCAAACACCGATCTTTTAACGCCAACATCGACACCAACCACCGTCACATCCAAAACAGACACACCCCCCTTCTTCCCGTTCCTATCTGAACCTACCGTTTGAACCACCGTCAGGGCAGGACCACGGTTTTTACCCGTAGCCACCGCCCCTATTGGCTTAACTGCGATGATGGGGCGGCCTGCCCCAACGGTGATTCAAACGGTTCTTAGTGTCAGTTTTCCTTGGTTAATCATTGCTCATTTCCTAGGGATTCATCACGCCGTGTAACTCGGGATGCCCGAGATCCAAGCCATCGGCTTGGCTCTTCGGTATCCGTCATAATCCCTTTCCTTCTCCCCCTGTGTGGAGGATGGAAAAGGAAAGGGATTTTAATGGGGTTTGTCTGCTTTGGATTTAACGGTGGTTGGGTTAATACTTGTTTAGTAGTTTGTTGCGTAGTTCCTTTATTTCGTGTATTCTTATTTTCAATTGCTCGTTAATGCCAATGTACAAGGCCTCCCCTGGTTGTATTTGGTTTAGTATTTCTCTGTATCTTGAGTGCGTTTTTGCGATGCCGCTGTGGTTTGTTACTATTGTTGGTGTGTTTAGGTCCTCGATATTCAATCTCCCTATGCCGTGCAGTACCATCCATGTATTCGTTATTCCCCTCGTCATCCTAATAATTCTTAGGAGAGCTTCATCCCTTATTGGCAGTATTGTTATGTCATCCAGTATTAACACATTATTGATACTTTGGTGACACATGCTATTTAGTATGAGTGCGGTGGTTAGGTATACTCCCCTAATGTCCCTGCCCTGGAGGTTAGTAACCACCTTACGATCCATGTTATTGCCCGCGTCTACGTCTGTTACGAAATCACGTAGTAATGACACTCGCTCTAGAAGCCAAAGGGCGTGCACATTGCGTGGGTTTTTAGCCAGGTATCTCAGGTATTTTACGTAATTATTATAGGTCCTGAATCTATTGGCTATGGAGGCTAGTATCGTTATGCCTGGTCTCGCACTCAATTCCTCATATGAATCAAGCACCAAAAAGAGATTCTCTCGTATGCATTTCCAGGGTATCAATGGAGTAGTTAACGCCCCCATAACATCACTGGATTTCTGCGTTACATAGGTTATTGATGAACCCTCCAATACGTATTTCATAAGTCCCAATACCGTGATTATCGTAGTCTTACCAGAACCAGGTGGCCCTATTACTGTTAACGGCCTATCACCTAGGTCGAGAAGTATCTTTGTCAGTTTCTTCTCGATATTCATTCCCCGGGCCTAGGGTTCGGGCTTTATCGCCTATCGAGAGATCCCTGGGGCTTTACCCCGGAGAGAGCTCTCGGGCTCATATACCGTGAATTTACTATACCCTACATTAATATCACCATGGTTGTTGGCACCCACCCTTGATTTAAACAATTACAATCGTTACTTCACCAATGCACCAAAACCGCCGCCCTAATTAGGAGCTCAGCCTTTCAACACAAAGTTGCGCCTAGTTTAGCGCTTATCCGCGCATGATACCCCTATGCGTATGCGCACGGTTTATTAGGTTTAAAATATACCTTTTGTATATTTAGGCCATGGCGTTGGGGCTCGTTGGATCAGGGAGTAGTCAGTATGTGGAGTTTACGTTGCCATATCTCAGTAGTTATAAGCCGTTTATCGCAGTTTATGATGCCAGGGGCGTCAGAATTATTGACGGTGGCAATGCAATTAGAGCCCAGGTCTTCGGTAATGATTATGCGGTGATTAAGGGATACCTTGCTAATTCCAGGCCCTATGTTATGGACATTATTATCAACGGTGATGGCGTCAGATTCCTACCGGCGCTATTTAATCAATTAGTCAGTAAGGTGTCTCCGGGTAATGTGAGCGGCAATGCTGTGCTATATATTCTCGAGTTTAGGGTTCCTAATGATGTGGGTATTTCCGTAAGATTTCACAGGGAGATCAGGCAATGCTTCTCGAAGTATGCCCATACATGGATTGGCCATGAAGTTTGTTTCGACTTAAATAAGTGGAAGGAGATATTCTCCAAGTATGAGAATGCCTTTATCCGTGCCTACCCTATATACGTTAGTACTAATGATGCTCTGCGCATTGTTGATTCCATAATCAACTCAATAAGGAGAAGGATTAACTACTTAAGCGAGGATTTGAGGTATGAGTTAAGGGGTTACCGCAGAACCAGATTGAGGAACCTAATTACGGAGTTTAATGAGTTATTGAATGGTTGGGAATCGTTTAGGGCATCATTGGTGAGAAACAATGCAAGTTATCAGGGACGCCAGTAATTGTAACGTTGTGATTAGAGAGTATCGTATTAACAATGAGCAGGGTAGTCCTAGCTCTATATTCGTTGACTTATCCATGGCTGATTACGTGGAGTTGATCATTAGGGACTCATCAAGTAACGGCCTTATTCATTATCCGTATAGGGTTATTTATACTAGTGATGGTGACCTATTGCTCATTAGGGCTGAGAATTATGGTGATAATAGGTTGAGGAAGCATAAGGCATCTGTTTGTCCCTTCAATAGATGTCGTTATCTGCTTGGTCCGTTGTCGGGTACACGTTTCGTAGTTAGGCTTGCGGGGTTTAGCAACGCTGATCCCGTGATTAGGATACCGTGATTGTTTAAAATACGCATTGTAATTCATGACTTGATACTTCACTGTAATTGCTCCCCTTGGCGAGTATTAGGGAGACGCTATCAATTAATAATGATCTACCAGTGAGTTCTTCCTCAATTCCCATTTCACGCACCATCTCAATTAGATCCTGCGAATCTATCCTTTTTGATTTTATATACGCTATTGTTATGTGCGGCTTGAAATCCCCTAAATATTTGTCACTTATTACCACACCAGAGTTCCTTAGCGCACTCAATATCGTTGACCTCAACCTGTTTAGTTGTTCGTTGTTGACAATCCCTACAGCAAGCACCCGCGGCTTTGTGGCGCTTGGTAATAGCGTTAATTGGCTTAGTTTTATCATGAAGCAGGGTACCTGGCTTATACCTGCCCCGATCTTGTTGTCAGTTTCTTGGCTTGGTCTTTTGTAGCCTATGTATACTATAGTCATGTGCATGTTTTCCGGCTCTATGGGTATTACGGGTAGCGCCTTGATCAGTGGCGTTATGTTTAGTTCCTTAATGAATACGCCGTAGAAGTAACCCACGGGGATGATTCAGCTTACACCTAGTAAAATGCTTTCGCAGTAATAGGCGGGATAGCTTTATAAAGTGGTTCATTTGACATTTGTACCGTGTCTAACACCGTTAAGATAACGGTCAAGAGAACACCAATGGATTATGTTGAGAAGAGAAGAAGGCCTGATTGGTGTCCTGGCTGCGGTGACTATGGTATTTTGCAAGCCCTTTATCAGGCTCTTGCTGAGTTAAACCTTGATCCACGCAGCATCTTCCTGGTCTCCGGCATCGGTTGCTCCGCTAAGGCTATTCATTATGTTAATGCTAATGGTGCCCATACGCTTCACGGTAGGCCAATACCCTATGCCACCGGCATTAAGTTGGCTAATCCGAACCTTGAGGTTATTGTTATTGGCGGTGACGGTGACCTAATGGGCATTGGCGCTGAGCATCTTGTTCATGCTGGTAGGCGTAATGTGGATTTAACGGTTCTTATGTTTGATAATGGTGTCTACGGCTTGACCAAGGGTCAAGCAAGCCCAACATTGAAGAGGGGCATTAAGACCAAGTCCTTGGCTAGGCCGAACATCTATGATTCCATTAACCCAGTGGTTTTGGCTTTGTCGGTCGGTTTTACATTCGTGGCCAGGGGCTATGCCTATGACGTTAAGCACCTGTCCTACCTAATTAAGGAGGCAATTAGGCATAAGGGTTCGGCGTACATTGACATTTTGCAGCCGTGCCCGACATACAACGATGTGAACACTAAGGAGTGGTATGAGGCTAGGATTTACAAGCTTGAGAATGAGCCTGGTTGGGACCCCGTGGTTAGGAGCCCAAGTGAGGAGGAGGTTACGAAGAAGCTCACGCAGGCCTTCCTGAGGGGTATGGAGTGGGGCGACAAGATACCCATCGGCATCTTCTACCAGAATGAATACGTGCCAACATACGAGGAGAGGATTATGGAGCAAATGCCCAACTACCTAAAGGCACCGCCAGCCCTAAGCCCACTTTATGGCCCTGATGGCTCAACAATCGCCAACGTGGAGGAGATCCTCAAGGAGAAGGAGGTCTAATAGTAAAACTTCTTCAATCCCAAATCAAATCCTAGTACTTACTCATTAATTCGTTGATTAACTGAAGTATTGAGTTAATGTTGTTATTAATCCCTGTGTTTGTTAATGTCGTCATTATGATTACGATCCTAACAAGGTGCTTTAGGTCCTTGATACTGCCCCTAAACACCACCTTGGTGTTCTCCATGCTCAGCTCATTAGCGACCCAAACCTCCAAGTTGATGCCGTACTTCCTACTGACACCTTTTATGAGGTTTATAGTGTCGTTTTGGCAATTCGTCACATCAATTGCCACTAACCTGCTAGGTGGTTTATAGAGATCGTTGGTGACCTCGATCCTCCTGCCCCCGCAATCAGTTAGACCCTGCGTATTGATGGGGAGGTCCGTTAACCCTAGTACTGTGCCGTTGCCCATTAGGTACATGGATACTGTCCTTGGCGTCTTATTGAAGAGCATTGGCGAGTTTGGGGATATTATTACTGTGCCCACCGCCTTAATGACCCTGCCCAGGGTGCTGTAGGCATAGACATCACTAATACCCAGTGCGCTACCGTACTTATTGTGCAGGTCCAACACAAGCTCTATGAACCTTGAGGAATCCATTAGCTGGGTAAGGGCTAATGTGCCATTATTTTTAACTTAACCCTGGTATTAACCATGGGTGGTACATGGTAGTACCATAACTTATTAGATTTAAGCGGTATAGGTAAATGATGCGTATGAGTAATACGAGGGGTTTATGGAGTATATCATGCTGGATATTACGTTTAAAGTACTTACATACATCATTATTTGCGCTATCTGGTAATGTGACCGAGTCGATGCTTTACTTTATGGGGCTTGATGCTCAGTCCTGGTTTATGATTATTTTTGCGATCGTGGTTAGCAATATTTATGCCGAGCGACTTATAAGGGAGCGCATTGATGAATTGCGGTCTGAGTGAGCTTTTTATTCGCCTATGGGAATACCTAGCCTGTGGAGGATTCAATTGAGGATTTGTTGGTTAGTGTTGAGGATGGTGATGTGGAGTCTTTCATGAAGTTGATTAGGTTTGTTGAGGATAATTATAGGAAGGTGCTCTACACAATGGGCTATGTTGAGCTTGGTGATTACATACTCATTAAGTCCTGCACATACATACTACTGGGCAGTGATGGTATGGCCTACGCATTGCTAGGTGATAATGACAGGCCTGAGGTTGTTAATCTTGAGACCAATGGCGATATTAACGAGGTGATCGACGAGGTCTGTGGCTCGGAGGAGTAGGTATTGATTGCCATGTTGTTTTTGTATAACGAATTTAATATTACTAAGGATTTATATTGCGGTATTCAGTGTTATGTACGTGCCCTACCGTGGTTCTCGCCGTTAGGGTTAGGGGAATTAAGGGGAGGGCTGAGGTGCTGTATTAAAGAGTAGAACTATTAAGGTAAATGCCTTTAGGTTGGTGATACATACTCAGTTATATGCTTCACGTATTGGTTATTACCTAGCGACCTCACTAGTGCCTCATCCGCGGTGTACATGATCGTGCCGAGCCTCATGGCGAGGTCCACATATACGGCATCGTATATCGATATGCCGTACTTAATGGATAACTCACTTGCACTGATTATGGATTCCCACGTAATGCCATATATACTTAATAGACTATCCCTCAGTAAGTTTAATGCCCTCCTTAAGTAATCCTCACTTATTAACCCACGCAGGTAATACTTCCTCAGAGCACTAGCCACTTCGGCAATTGCTATTGATGGAACAACGACTGTGATACGACCATTGAGGTGGCCAATACGTATCTTCTCGGCATAATCACTATAATCCTCCTTAATAACCCACTTAACAATGACACTGGCATCACACACGATCTGCCTACCTGGCATTTCTATCCTCCCTAATGAACTCTACGGCCAGGTTACCCCTAATCACTGGCGAGTCCCTCAGGAGCCCCTCATACTGAGCCTCAAGCCTCTTCGCCAACTCCTCACGAACTCTGCGCTCAAGGTACTCCTTAATCTCCCTCGAGTAATCAATACCAAGTCTCTCCAACTCCTCCTTTAACCACTTAGGAACCCTAACAGACAGTACTACACTCATTGTAAACTATTTATTGAATACAAATATAAGGC